>NZ_JAJTDH010000072.1:0-27506 GCF_021300285.1 Microcystis sp. 49638_E5
CCTTTGTGGTTCCTTCCATTCCCTCGCCAGCAGGACTGTATCTTAGAATACATTTTACCCACCAAATCCAAGAGAGCCTTGAATGAACCAATCATAGTTAAGAGCGTTGGAAAAGAGGGTCTGTAGGCGCAAGGATTTTCCATTATGAATATAGTATCATGTCAAGTCGCCTTTGTCAAGAGAAAATTTAACAACATCCAGACAAACGTTATTGTAGGGGTAATTCATGAATTACCCCTACACCTATTACCTAGTCCAGTAGTCCACCACCACCATTGACAGTGATTGGAATGATTGAATGATGGACTATAATTGAATTAATCACTGCTCACTGATCACTGATAATAACCCTTGACCGCCAAAACGGACAACATCGGTACAAAATAACCCCGTTTCCTCCTGCACAGTTTCTATAGCTTTAACTGCAGCCTCCGGACTAAGATGAAAAGTATTTAAACTAATCCCCTTTACCTTCACCTCCCCAAAACTTCCCCCAGCGCTGGCAGTCATTTCGCAGAGTTTAATCACTTCCGTTAGGGGAGGGATGGGAATATCGGGTAAATCTTTGATATGAATTTGTCCAGCGCGATGGACGAGAATTAACCCCGTTGGTTGACTGCCACGCATTAAGGGCAAGGTAGCAGTGGATCCAGGGTGTAATAGGGAACCTTGACCCTCAATAAACAAAATATCGTTATTTTCCGCCGATTCTAACACCAAAGCCTCGATCGCACCAGCAGCATAATCGACGCGCACTGCATCCAAGGGTACACCCTTCCCCGCGATCATAATTCCCCCCTGTCCAGTGGCTAAAAATTGCGATTTTAGCCCTTTTTCTTGAGCTGCTCGGTGTAATTCGATGCTAGTGGACATTTTGCCCACACTCATATCCGTCCCTACCGTTAGAATACGCTGACAGGTTAAATTTTTCGCCCGCGCTTGCCCAATTTTTAAACCTTGGGGTTCCAGACGGATATCCCAAATCCATTGATCCGGTTTAAGCTGAGAAAAAAGGGGTTTTAGGGGTGTATGGAGACCATTAACGAGGGATAACCCCGCCTTTACCGCCTCTTTGATTTCTTCTAGCCAATCGGGGGGTAAAATGCCTCCTGAGGGTGCGATACCAATTAACAGGGTGTCGGGATGATAGGTTAGAGCTTCCCTAACACTAGCAACAATCGGCAAGGGGCGATCAATTCCGGCCACTTCTTTTAAGGCGCTGCCGGCGCTTTCTGAGTCAATAATCGCCACTACCTGCGCTTTCGCGTAACGCAGATAACTTAACCCAGTTTTGCCGCGAGTTCCTTTGATTCCTTCGTGGAGAAGAATCGCTACTTTCTTGTCAGGAGTCAAATAATTAGCCATCTTTTGTCCGTAAACTAACACCCAAACCGGGTGAATTATTTGGTTGTAAACGTCCCTTTTCTAAGCTTAATCCCGTAAAGGGATCATCGCGTAAATTTAAATGACTATCTAGGTCAAGATAGTTGACAAGCGGGCCAAGATGTGCTAGGGCAGTATTGGCTAAACTGCTGTCAGAGTAACATCCGAACATAATTTGCAGTCGGCAAGCTTGGGCAACATGAATCATTCTCTGCACTTCGGCTAATCCGCCAGCTTTCATTAGTTTAATATTAATGCCGTGGACTCGATCGGCCAGTTTCGGGATATCTTGACTAGAAAAACAGCTTTCATCGACGAAGATAGGTAGGGGCGATTTTTGGTATAAATCAATTAAATCTCGTTCTTGTCCCACGGATAGGGGTTGTTCCACATAAATAACGCCTTTTTCCTCTAACCATTGGCACATTTTCACCGCATCCCTAAATGTCCAACCACCATTAGCATCGACAGTTAGGGGCAAATGGGGGACAATTTCTTTAATGGCCAGAATTATGGCTTGATCGGCTTCTATACCGTCTGGTGAGCCTAATTTGACTTTTAATAAGCTAAAATCGCCAATTTCTAGCCAATCTAACAGCCTTTTCTGCACATTTTCCGGAGAATTTAAACCGATAGTAACAGAAACCGGCGGAATTAAAGAGCGATCGAGTCCAAAAATTTGCCAAAGAGGTAAATTAGCTTTTTTGCCTAACCAGTCGTGCAGTGCCGTATCAATAGCGGCACGAGTAGCCGAAGATATCTGATTTTGCCATAAAATTTTCTCAATTTCTTGGCGTTGACAGGGATGAAAAGATTGTAAAAGAGGAGCGATCGAGTTTAATTCTTGCAGGATTTTATCGGGTTTTTTCTCCTCGCTGGTAATATTAAAAGGGGATGCCTCTCCCCACCCTTCGATATTTTCCTCGCTAATTTGCAGCCAGATATTAGTATTTTCGCTGGTAGTGCCGCGACTAATCGTTAAAGGTACTCGTTTATGAATAGTAAAAGTTTGCCAGTTTAGCAGCATAATTCACCTGGGGATGATCGGGGAATAGGAACAGAAAAATTATCTACACTTACCCAAATCCTTACTTCTGTCCACTCTCACCGCAATCATACAACTTCTGGCGGTGTTTTTCGTCAAAGACAAAATATGATAGGCTAACCGAAGGGATAGGCAAGACGGCTGCGGGTTAGGAAATGGGATGAAAGAGGAGTGAGTTAACCAAAATCAATGATTAAGAAAAAGATTTCTTACTGGGTAAATGGAGGTATTGCCCTCATTGATCGCTATCTGATCAGCCAACTACTACCCCCATTTTTATTTAGTGTTGGTTTATTTGCCTCTTTGGGAGTAGCGATCGGCAATCTTTCCGATTTGGCTAATCAGGTAGTTGATGCCAATCTACCCCTCGCTTCCGCCCTAGAAATTCTCCTGTTAAAAGTGCCAGAATTTGTCACTTATTCCCTGCCGGTTTCTCTTTTGCTGGCCACTTTAATCACCTACGGTCGTTTAAGTAGTGATAGCGAAACCGTTGCCCTGCAAAGCTGTGGAGTCACTCTTTATCGTCTTTTTATACCCACTTTTTGCCTAAGTTTAATAGTTACAGTGGTGACATTTTTATTAAATGAATATGTGGTTCCCAATGCTAATTATCGAGCCACAGAAATTTTAGTGCAGAAAATTAATAAAGAAGCAAGTTTTTGGAAAAATAAAGATGTTTATTATCCAGATTATGAAATAAAAACCCTAGAAAATGGTACGATTAATCGCAATTTAAGAAGTTTATTTTATGCCGAACAATTTGACGGGGAAAAGATGAAAACCGTCACCGTTATCCGTTGGCTAAAACAAGAATTAAATCAAATTATTATCGCCGATTCGGCCCGTTGGAATGCCGTCGATAACGTCTGGGACTTTTTTAACGGCATTATCTATGAATTAACCCCCCCTAACGCCTCCTATAGCCAAGTTATCCCCTTTAAAACCGAAAAAATCGCTTTATCTCGCTCTGCTTTCGATTTTGCTCGTCAAAGCCGCGATCCCTACGAGATGAACATACCACAGGCGATCGAATATGTGCAACTGCTCAAACTCAGTGGCGATGATAAGAGAGTCAGGTTTTTTCAAGTGCGAATCCAGCAAAAAATCGCCTTTCCCTTTGTCTGTATCGTCTTTGCTACCATCGGCTGTGCCTTGGGTTCTCTACCGCAAAGAATCGGTCGGGGAACCAGTTTCGGTCTCAGTGTCGCCATTGTTTTCCTCTATTATCTTTTAAACTTCCTTGTCGGCAGCTTAGGACTAACCGCCACCCTCTCCCCCTTCCTAGCTGCCTGGCTGCCTAACTTTTTCGGTTTTGGGTTAGGTCTGTGGTTATTATGGCGACTTAACGGTTAGACTTTTTTAAAAATTTTCGTCAAGATAGGAGACGTAGAGTTATAGCAGGCCTCTTAGTCTATGTTTCCCTTCTTCTTCAACACTTGTGGCAGCACTTCCCGCCAAGAATGTCAAGAGCGTAAATTAACATTCCTCAAATGGATGCGCGATGACCTCGAAACCCGTCTAGCGGGATTAAATGCCGCTATCGAAACTATCGAGCGTCAAATCAGTCGGGAAGGTCAATAAACCCTGAAAATAGGCGAGTTTTCCCCTCGCCTTCTCCCCACAATTAGCTAAGAGAGATAACTTGACAGTTGTATTCGCCAAGAGGGATAATAGTAGTTTGTGTGAACTTTAGCTAGACTAAAATACCTTGGCTAACGTTATTGTAATCGGCGCTCAGTGGGGCGACGAAGGAAAAGGAAAAATCACGGATCTGCTGAGTCGATCGGCGGATGTGGTGGTGCGTTCTCAAGGCGGCGTAAATGCGGGTCATACCGTCGTCGTCGAGGAGCAAACGTTCAAACTCCATCTAATTCCCTCTGGGATTCTCTACCCAGATACGGAATGTATAATCGGCTCAGGAACAGTCATAGATCCCTCGGTGTTACTCAAAGAGATGGCGCAATTACACGCCCTCAATGTTACCACCGACAATCTCTATATCTCGCAAACGGCTCATGTCACTATGCCCTATCATCGGCTGCTCGATCAAGCATCCGAGGAAAAACGGGGTAAATATAAAATCGGCACCACTGGACGGGGTATCGGCCCCACCTATGCCGACAAATCCGAGCGCATCGGCATTCGAGTCATCGACTTGATGAATACCGAGAATCTGCGGCAAAAACTAGAATGGACGACCAATTATAAAAACGTCATTTTAGAAAAGTTATATAACTTACCGCCTTTAGATCCGAAGACGGTGATCGAGGAATATCTAGAATATGCCGAGAAACTGCGTCCCCATGTGGTCGATAGTTCCCTAAAAATCTACGAAGCAATCCGCAAGCGTAAGAATATTCTTTTTGAAGGGGCCCAAGGCACCCTACTTGACCTCGATCACGGAACCTATCCCTACGTTACCTCCTCCAATCCGATCGCTGGGGGTGCTTGTGTGGGTTCTGGTATCGGTCCGACGGTAATCGATCGAGTGATCGGTGTGGCCAAAGCTTACACCACTAGGGTAGGCGAAGGTCCATTTCCCACGGAATTAGAGGGGGAGATCGAGCAGTTATTGTGTGATCGCGGGGCAGAATTCGGGACCACCACCGGCCGTCGTCGTCGCTGTGGTTGGTTTGACGCGGTGATCGGTCGTTATGCGGTGCGAATCAATGGTTTAGACTGTCTAGCGATTACCAAATTAGATGTTCTCGATACCCTAGAGGAAATCAAAGTCTGTGTGGCCTACCAATTGGACGGCAAAACCTGTCGCCATTTACCCAGTAGTGCCGGGGAATTCGCCCGTTGTCAACCGATTTACCGAACGATGCCGGGGTGGCAACAACCCACCAGTGATTGTCGCAGTCTGGAAGAGCTGCCTAAACAGGCCCTCGATTATCTAAAATTCCTAGGGGCGATTATGGAAGTACCGATCGCGATTATCTCCCTAGGAGCTAGTCGCGACCAAACTATTATCGTTGAAGATCCCATTCACGGACCCAAACGCGCTCTTTTGGACGAAAATGGCTCACCTTGGGATAATTACGAATTTTAAATCATTGTCAAAGAGGATTAGTCAACTATGCAAGTTAGCGTTGAATGTCAAAAAAGACCCGAAAATATTAACCCCAGGGCCCTACGTCGTCAGGGTTTGATCCCAGCGGTTCTCTACGGCCACAACGGCACGGAATCGGTTTCCCTCGTGGTTCCTGAAAAAGCGGCCTTAACTCTACTGAAAAAAGCCTCGGTAAATAACACCCTGGTGGATGTGAATGTTCCCGAAATGCCTTGGACAGGAAAAGCTTTGATCCAAGAGGTACAATCTCATCCCTGGAAAAGAAATCTCTATCACCTCAGTTTCTTCTCGGTATCTGCCCACGGTAAGCTCGATATCGTTGTTCCCATTAAAGCCATGGGAGAAGCGATCGGAACCAAACAGGGCGGTTTAATCGAACAGTTCGTCAACGAAGTTAATGTCTCCTGTACTGCTGATAATATCCCAGAAGTGATCGAATTTGACGTTTCGGAGATCGGTGTGGGGCAATCCCTGCTCGTGGGTGATTTAAAAATGCCGGAAGGGGTGACTTTAAAAGACGATCCCCATACCACCGTTTTTGCCATTGTTGCCGCTAAACGGTAAATTCAGTGCGCGAAACGTTTGGGCATGAAATAGGGTTTAAATCCCCAAAATAACCGCCTAGTAAGGTCTTCAGTCCCTTGACTGAATCTAAAAGGTCAACCTTGACCAACCTTATAACTGTTTATCTGTCCCGACGTTTAGTAAAGGGGACTCAAGGTCAATACACTTGTAATAAATCTTTACAAGTTGAGAGTAACGGCGATAGCCACCCCCAGTTTCAGAAATCACAACTCTGGAATTGAAGCGGGGAACGGAAGGCTCCGAGGTGTAACCTAACGCCAAGATTGTGACCACTGCCAACCATCCAAGATTAGGCTGGGTTCCGTGTCCGACCTGAACCATCGTAATTTTACAGCAGTGTAATAGACATCTCCAAAAATTATAACCGAGTCACAGCTTGCCTTTAGTCTATGTACTAACTAAATAGTTCGATGGCTGGAATGTATATCTATCGTTGCTAATTCAATTTCACTGAAAAAATATGAGGTAATTAAAATAATTTTTATTCGGGTAGATTCCTTAACTAGAAAGACTTTTGGTCTTGAGATAATATTAGGTCGAGGTCTATTGAGTATAATGGGAAAACAGAAGAACCCGGTTTTGATTTCTTCGGGTTCAACATCAGACAATACCCAGCAGGAAAACACAAAGCAGGTAAAACTGGACACGGGAACAAAACATTCCTAACCCATATTAAACCTAGCCAAAAAGCAGTTAAACTCCACACAGAAGCGATTAAAGGTGTAATTAAAATACATAAAACAGAACCTCAATCAGCCTTGATTAGTAAACTAAACCCAATCATTAGAGGTTGGGCTAACTACTACTCAGGGATAGTATCTAAGGATAGCTTCAATCGGCATCCTATGGAGGCCTAGAACCATCTTGATTGACATCCCACGAAGATTTTGTCAGTCTAGATAATACACAGTTAACCAAAGGAAGTCAAGCTGTATCTTTAACAAGGGAACAGTCAAACGAGGAGCCGTATGAGGTGAAAATCTCAAGCACGGTTCTAAATGGGAGGGGAGGTCGGTGACGATCTTCTCGACCCCTAATGATCAAAAAATCTAGCCGCCCAAACCCGATGATTTCCTCCTTTCCCGTTCCTAATAGCTTAAATTGCCCTCAAATTCGCCTTGCTATTCGTTGCCTGCAGCCGCAATTGGTTCACTGGCGCCGACAAATACACCAAAAACCAGAACTAGGCTTTCAAGAACACCTCACCGCCTCCTTAATCAGTCAAACCCTGACTAAATATGGAATTGACCATCAAACCGGCATCGCCGGCACCGGAATTGTCGCCACCATCGCAGGCAGTCAACCGGGGCCAGTTTTAGCCCTGCGGGCCGATATGGATGCACTACCGATCGCCGAAGAAAACCAAGTCCCCTATCGTTCCCAACATCCCGGCCAAATGCACGCCTGTGGTCACGATGGTCACACAGCGATCGCCCTCGGCACAGCAGTTTACCTAGCACAAAACCGTCACGATGTCAAGGGGACAGTAAAAATTATTTTCCAACCCGCCGAAGAGGGGCCGGGGGGGGCGAAACCGATGATCGAAGCGGGAGTGCTGAAAAATCCCGACGTGGACGGAATTATCGGCCTACATCTCTGGAATAATCTGCCCTTAGGGACAGTGGGCGTGAAAAATGGGCCTTTAATGGCGGCGGTGGAATGTTTCGATCTCCAGATTCAAGGCCGGGGCGGCCACGGGGCAATTCCCCATCAAACCGTCGATTCACTACTGGTGGCGGCCCAAATCGTCAACGCCTTGCAAACCATCGTCGCCCGCAACCTTAACCCCCTCGATGCCGCCGTGGTGACTGTGGGTAAATTAGCGGCGGGAACCGCCAGAAACGTGATCGCCGATAGTGCTAATCTCAGTGGGACGGTGCGCTATTTCAATCCCCAGTTAGGGGGCTATTTCCGACAACGGATGGAAGAAATTATCGCGGGCATCTGCCAAAGTCAGGGGGCTAGTTATCAATTCGATTACTGGCAATTGTATCCCCCGGTAATCAATCATGATCAGATGGCGGAATTAGTGCGAGCAATCGCCGCACAAGTGGTGGAAACCCCGGCCGGAATCGTTCCCGAATGTCAAACCCTGGGAGGGGAAGATATGTCCTTCTTTTTACAGGAAGTACCGGGCTGTTATTTCTTCTTGGGGTCTGCCAATCCCGAATTAGGATTAGCCTATCCCCACCATCATCCCCGCTTTGATTTCGATGAATCGGTGTTAGCCATGGGAGTCGAGATTTTTGTCCGTTGCGTCGAAAAATTCGGCAACTCTAAGACTTTCTAGCAATCCGTTCAAGGTGAACAGTTTTTGCCAAACCCGAAACCGCTAAACTGGTCACTGAATCAGACAGGTAAAAAAACCCATGAACAATAATATCCACGAAAACGATACCCAACGGGTGAAAATCCTCAGCGAAGCCCTACCCTATATTCAAGAATTTCGCGGTCGCACCGTAGTGGTTAAATACGGTGGCGCGGCCATGAATAACAGCGATATCAAAGACACGGTCATGCGAGATATCGTTTTTCTCTCCTGTGTGGGGGTTCGTCCCGTTATTGTCCACGGCGGCGGTCCAGAAATCAATAGTTGGCTGGATAAATTAGGCATTGAACCCCAATTTAAAGACGGTTTACGCGTCACCGATGCCGCCACCATGGATGTGGTAGAAATGGTGCTAGTGGGGCGCGTCAATAAAGAAATTGTGGCCTTGATCAATCAAGCTGGCGGTAAAGCGGTAGGATTATGCGGTAAGGATGGTAATCTGATCACTGCCCGTCCCGTGGGTAAAGAGGGCATTGGTTTTGTGGGAGAAGTCAGCAGTGTCGATACTAGCGTCGTCGAATCCTTGGTCAATAGTGGCTATATTCCCGTGATTTCTAGTGTGGCCGCCGATGAAACCGGCCAAGCTCATAATATCAATGCCGATACGGTAGCCGGAGAAATAGCGGCGGCTTTAGGGGCAGCTAAACTGATTTTGATGACCGATACAGCCGGAATTTTAGAGAATTATAAGGATCCTTCCACTTTATTGGCTAAATTGGATATCCAACAGGCCCGGGAGTTGATTCAAAAAGGCATCGTTGCCGGCGGGATGATTCCCAAAGTTGGCTGCTGTGTGCGATCGCTGGCCCAGGGAGTTCAGGCCGCTCATATTATCGATGGTCGTCTTCCCCACGCCCTTTTACTGGAAATTTTCACCGATCGAGGCATCGGTTCCATGATTGTGGCCTCCGGTTATACTAATCTATAGTAGTAATTACCGTACTTTTGGCTAAAAAGACTTGCCTAAAACCACGGATCTGGTGTACAAGTAAGTTAATAAACGCGCTTCTCGCTCCTTTGTAATGGCAAAAGTCTTAGTCTTGAGTTAGTTTAGTCGGGAAGCGCAAAATCCTAAGTATTCATAGCAATTGAATTTATGACCAAACAAGCCGTAGCTCACCCGATGGTGAAGTTTCAACGCAAGGTTAGCAAGTGGATAGATGCAAAAGTAGTCAAACCTAGCGATAGTATCTGGAAACTGGCTCTTTTATACGGAGATGAGTGGGGATACTGGAAGCAAGAGTTGCTCGATTTCGGTTTCTCCATGCAAGACCCTCTCAGCGAAGTGGTAGCGGTAGAAGCTTGGGACGAGGAATAAGCGACCATCGACTCAAAAGCAGCTTTCTAGCAAGATTATCGCCATGGGATCGACTCCGATTATCCTCGCCGCTCTGGTTATCTTATCCTTAAGCGCGAGTTGTTCTCCCGGGACCGAAACCCAACCACCGTCACCAGCGGCCCGTACTACTACCGTCAACGTCACCACCGCTAAACTGGCAACCATCGGACGCAATCTCGATTACACGGGAACTACCCGACCTTTAAAAGTAGTTTCTCTGCGATCGCAAGCCACCGGTCAGTTACTCAATCTCCCCGTCGATGTGGGAGATGAGGTGCAATTAGGACAAATCCTCGCTCATGTTGATGATCGTCTCCTTGCCACCGTTGTCCGGCAAGAAAAAGCCGCCCTGTCCGCCCTAGAAGCGGAATTAGCCCGGGCGAGAATTGAAGTCAGTAACGCTGAAATTGAAGTGGAGCGCCTACAACTACAATACCAACAGGCCAAAAATGATGGCGAGCGCCTGCAAAAATTAGCCCTAGAAGGGGCGATTCCCCTGCAACAGGGCGAAACAGCCCAAACCACGGCGGCAGTGGCTTTAAAAGCCGTTAATAGCGCCAGATCGAGAATTAAAGTGGAGGAACAGGTGGTGGCGGCAATTATCGGCAGAATTGCCGCCCAAAAATCGGTCATCGCTCAGGAACAACAACGTCAGGCCTACGCTATTCTTAAATCACCGGCGACGGGGATAGTTATCGAAAAACTAAAAGAGCCGGGGGATTTAGTCAGTATCGGCGATGAAGTCCTCAAAATTGGTGATTTTCAACAGGTCAAGGTAGTAGTATTATTATCGGAATTGGATTTAAAAACGATTAATTTAGGACAAACGGTTAATGTCAGCCTTGATGCTTTCGGTGAGAGAAATTTTTCCGGTCGCATCAACAGGATTTTTCCCCTCAGCCAAGGCACGGCCCGGCGGATTCCCGTGGAGATTACTCTACCCAATGGGGATGGTTTAATTAAAGGGGGATTATTGGCCCGGGTGCGGTTTAATAATAATTCTGCCCCTCAGGTGATTGTCCCCGAAACAGCAATTGTCAGTCAAGGGGAATCCTCGGCCATTTTTGTCCTTTCCGAGTCTAACTCACAAGTGCAAAAACGTCCTGTTCGTCTCGGTCAAGCGCTCGACGGTCAAGTAGAAATTATCACCGGACTTGAACCGGGGGAGCGTTTCGTCGTTAATAGTAGTAAACCTTTGCAAAATGGCGAAAAAGTCCGGGTCAGTATCCTGAGTAATCCTTGATTAGTTGGGGATTGCTAAGTAGTTAGGTGTTAAAAACTGTCAGATTACCCCCCTTATCAAGGGGGGACTAATGGGGGATCAAACCCCCCTTATCAAGGGGGGACTAATGGGGGATCAAACCCCCCTTATCAAGGTAGGGTTGATTATTCATAGTAGGGTTGATTATTCATAGTAGGGTTGATTCATAGTAGGTGATTCATCGTAGGGTTGATTCATGAATCAACCCTACCCTTATCAAGGGGGGACTAAGGGGGGATCAAGGGGGGATTAAAGGCAAAATCCATTTTTAATTTAATTATAACCAGCTACTTAATTCCTCTTGACAAAATCCCAGCACTTGACATATACTTATTTATATAATGGGAATCCGTGCCTGCCTGCGACCCCCTCATTTTCAGGCAAGATGAACTTAAGAAAATTAAATTTTGGGCGCACATGATGCGCTTCTACTATTGGTACAATCATATTATTCTCTGGAGCGATTGCATTCGTCCTCTTTAAGGGGGAATAATAATACAATTGAGAATGCAGTCAATCCCCTTAATCTCTATGGTCAATAAACTATACTACGGTGATAACCTAGAAGTGCTGCGGAAGTATATCAAAGATGAATCGATCGATCTTTGTTATATCGATCCACCCTTTAATTCTAAACGCAATTACAACCAAATTTATAACAACTTAGGTAAGGAAGATCAAGCACAAGCACAAGCGTTTGTGGATACCTGGACATGGGATAATCACGCTAACGAAGCTTTAGAAGAAATTCAAAGCAACTATCAGGGTAAATTTACCAGTCAGACTATTGATTTAATTGACGGTTTAACCAAAGTTTTAGGTAAAGGTAGTCTTCTCGCTTATCTGGTGAGTATGACTCTGAGGATCGTGGAAATCCATCGAGTTTTAAAATCTACCGGTAGCTTTTATCTCCACTGCGATCCTACTGCTAGTCATTATTTAAAAATAGTTTTAGATACTATTTTTTGCTCTCAGGGGGGTGATTATATTGCTGAAATTACTTGGGAAAGAACATCTGCTCATTCAGATTCCAAGACTTTTGCTAATACCACTGATGTTATTTTTTTATATTCCAAGCGAATTTTGATGTTTAATCAACAATTTAAGCCATATTCAGAAGAATATCTGAAAAAATATTATAAGCATCAAGATGGCAAAGGAAGATTTTTAGATAGAGATTTGACTGCTGGTGGACTGTCAGGTGGTGGTTATAACTATGATTGGAAAGGAATTAAAAAGCTGTGGAGATGCCCTATAGAAACAATGCAGAAATACGAAGAACAAAATAAATTATATTACACAAGAAATGGTACTCCTAGATTAAAGCAGTATTTAGAAGAAATGCCTGGAGTACCACTGACAAATTTATGGAATGATATTCCTCCAATTAACTCACAAGCATCTGAAAAACTCGGTTATCCCACGCAAAAACCGGAGGCATTGTTAGAAAGAATAATCAAAGCAAGTAGTAATAAAGGAGACATAATTTTAGATGCCTATTGTGGGTGTGGAACGACTATCGCTGTAGCAGAGAGATTAGAAAGAAACTGGATTGGAATTGATATAACCTATCAGAGTATTAGCTTAATGTTAAAGCGATTAGAGGACTCCTTTGGTAAAAATGTTTTAGATAAAATTGAACTGAATGGTATTCCCAAAGATCTAGAATCAGCCAAAGCATTAGCCACTAAACCGGATGATCGTACCCGCAAAGAATTTGAGAAATGGGCGGTTTTAACCTATAGTAATAACCGGGCCGTGATTAATGACAAAAAAGGGGCAGATAAAGGAATCGATGCTATTGCCTATTTTCAGGGAGATAAAGACAATCGGGAGAAAATTGTTTTTCAAGTAAAATCCGGTAATGTCAAATCAGGAGACATCAGAGATCTACAGGGAACCATGACACTACAAGGGGCAGCCCTGGGTATATTTATCACCTTGAAACCCCCCAGCAAAGATATGATACAAACAGCCAAATCTGCGGGAATTTATCGCGGTCGTTATATGAGTCAAAGTGTCGATAAAATTGAGATTGTGACAGTACAAGAAATCCTTGAACAGAAAAAACGTCTCGATGTTATCCTCACCTTTGAAGTCCTGAAAGCTGCCGAAAAACAAAGGGAAACCCAAGGACAACAAATGAGTTTAGATATACCCTTTCCCGAATAAACATCTTTTTGTTATTTTTGGGGATAGGGTGATAAAAAGTTCCAAACCGACCCTAAAGAAGATATTCCCTATAGAATGCTAGATTATGCCACCAGACTCTATCGACGCTATCCGCGTAAACCTATCCATCAAGTGGTTATTTATCGGGTGCATCTCATATTTGTGGCTCTCTCGTACTTGTAGTGATCAGCAGAAGTTATTAAAAGAGGGCGAATGCAATTCGCCCCTACAATAATATTATGGTAGGGGCGCATCGCGTGCGCCCAAAATGTGATATTGATATTTCTCCAAAATTGAGATGCACCCTATTTATCTAAGGAAAAGTGACTCCCCCACAGTCCGACAGAATGATTATAAACAAGGGAAAACCTCTCATCAATTTGAAGTGATTAGACTGTGGGAACAACCCTCGGAACCCCTATTAAAGGCCCCCGGACTGTTTCCCTTTGCCATACTCGCTCAAGCTGAGAAACAAGAAAACTTACTGCGGCAAATTGCCCAAGAAATCGAGCAAATCAGCGATAGTCGAGAACAAAGTAATCTGGCCGCATCTACCGCAATTCTAGCCGGGTTAGTATTAAAGAAAGACATCATCCAACGATTATTAAGGAAGGACATCATGAAAGAATCAGTTATCTATCAAGAAATCTGGTCGGAAGGTTTACAAGAGGGACGACAAGAGGGACGACAAGAAGGAGAAGCTAACCTAGTTTTACGTCAATTAAATCGGCGTGTAGGGGACATTTCCCCCGAATTATTGCCCAATATTCGCAGTCTTGACCTAGAACAGTTAGAAAACTTGGGAGAAGCTTTGTTAGATTTTCAGTCACTACAAGATTTAGAACAATGGCTGGAAAATTGCCGAGCTAGTTAGTACAAATAAACTAAATGCGGTCTATCCATTCCCATGGAAGCAGCAAGCTCTCAACTCCCTTGAGAGTAGTTCACATTTTAATCTATTCCCCGGTAGAGATCGGCGATGGCTAACTCTAGGTTAATACTTGACAGGATCACGCGATCGCCTGTCTCGTAAATAGTCGTTTCCCATGTCCCCAGAGAATTACGGCGACGGCATTCCACGCGCTGGATTTCTTGGGAAATTAATACATATTCTTCTAAAGTTTCTATCTGTTGATAATCTTGGAATTTTTCGCCCTTGTCAAAAGCCTTCGTGTTGGGGGAAAGCACTTCCGCAATTAGTTTCGGATAGCGTTTCAGATAACGATCTTGGCGATCGCGAGGATCGCAGGTAACAAAAGCATCGGGATAGTAATAAAACTGATCTTGATAGTTAACCTTGACATTACCCGAGTGAAACCGACAGTCTGTAGAGTCGCCGAAATGTTCGTCAATGACTTTGAGAAAATTGAAGGCGATGCGCTCGTGATTATCCGTACCGCCGGCCATCGCATAAACCAAACCACGTCGGTATTCATGGCGGATCTGACTCTGGCGCTCGATAGCGAGATATTCTTGGGGACTGATGTAGTTGGGAACTGCGATCATAATCTCTAGGGGAAAGCCTAGTATCAATTATAGTACGAGAACGGATCTGGCTCTCTCATTGTCTGTGTGATCAGTTTAGGGACTTGCGTGGGAATAATATCCCAATCGATCGGAGGGCGCAAGCTTTGCGCCCCTACAGTAACGGATTTTGTCCACAATGTAGGGGCGAACTGCGTTCGCCCAAAAGGTTTTGTGGTTCCTGACCCAGAGAGCCGATAAACCAGCGCAAGAGGGCAAAATCTTGATAAACTGAGGGGATAACTATCCCAGACAATCCCCATGACCACTCACTTTATTAGTGCCGAAATCGACCTACAGGAAACCCCGCAACAACTGCAGCAAGAAATCGAAAAAGAATTAGCCAAACGCGGTGAACCCTTGCGTTGGGCAATCACAGAAGTGGATACCGAGAATAATCAAGTCAAAGTCGAAGCGATTGTCACCACTGCCTCGTGAATTCCCGTCCCTATACCGCCGTACTAATTATTCCCACCGGCATCGGGGCAGCGATTGGCGGTTATGCTGGGGATGGCATTCCCGTGGCCAGAGCGATCGCTCAAGTTTGCGATCGCCTAATTACCCATCCCAATGTCCTTAATGGCGCCCAACTGTACTGGCCCCTAGCCAACACCTATTATGTAGAGGGTTACGCTTTAGATCGTTTTGCCCGGGGGGATTGGGGATTAAGTCCCGTCCATCAAAATCGCATCGGGTTACTATTTGATCGCGCCATTGAATTTGACCTCTTGCAAAGACACCTTCAGGCTGCCGATGCTGTCCGGGCCACCCTAGGCTTAGATCTCACCGATTACGTTATCACCGATGCCCCCTTAAATGTGCAGTTGCGAGAGGCAGCCTCCGGGGCCAGTTGGGGAACAATTGGCAATCCCGACAGCTTGCTGCGGGGGGCAGAAAAACTGATTAAGCAAGGCCGGGCGGAAGCGATCGCCATTGTTGCCCGTTTTCCCGACGATCCCGATAGCATTGCCCTGGCTAATTATCGCCATGGTCAGGGGGTGGATCCCCTTGCCGGGGCCGAAGCGGTAATTTCCCATCTGGTGGTGCGACAATTCCAAATACCGGCGGCCCACGCTCCCGCTTTAAGTCCGCTGCCCCTCGATCCGCAACTTTCCCCCAAGGCCGCAGCCGAAGAAATCGGTTATACTTTTTTACCCTGCGTTTTGGTGGGTTTAAGTCGCGCCCCCCAATTGGTCAAGCAGCCCGGTCCCGATGCTATTTGGAGCCGGGAGGTGGACGCGCTGATCGTTCCCGCCAGTGCCTGCGGCTCTAGCACAGTTCTAAGTTTTTGTCAAGAAAAAACTGTACTGATTGCTGTGCAGGAAAATAGTACAAGAATGAAGGTGGCCCCAGAACCCCTAGGGGTGAAAGCAATTAGGGTACACTCGTATATGGAGGCGATCGGTGCGATCGTTTGTCAACGGGCAGGGGTTAACCTCGCATCTCTTCGCCCTAATTTAAACTCTTTACGCTGTTTATCCGAGAATCCGTGACTAATTCCCCTAATCCCGAATTTGATCCCCTGACACGCACACAAGTCCTCACCATTATGGCGGTAACGGCGATTATCTTGCTGGTAGTCGCCAAAGTTTGGCAATATTTCGGTGCGATCGCTATTCCCGCCATTCGCTGGACTCTCCCGGATTTCCTGTTCGGATTAGCCTTAGCGGGGGCAATTAGTGGAATTAGTGGGCTTCTCTATGGTTTTTGGCCTAGTTATCGCCATAGTGCTAACGCTTACTTAGAATTAGTCATTAAACCTTTAGCATGGCCCGATTTAATTTGGATTGGATTACTGCCGGGGTTAAGTGAAGAATTATTATTTCGCGGGGTGATTTTGCCAGCTTTGGGCTTAAATATCTTTGGTTTAACCGTTTCTAGTCTGATTTTTGGTATCCTCCATTTTAGCGGTTCCCAACAATGGCCCTATGTTATCTGGGCAACTGTTGTCGGTTTTGCCCTCGGTTATACCGTCATCATCACCGGTAATTTATTAATCCCGATCCTCGCTCATATTATCACCAATCTCCTCGCTAGTTTTCTCTGGAAATTACAGCATAGTAATCAGTAATCAGTAATCAGTAATCAGTTATCAGTTATCAGTGACTACTCCTGTCTCCTATAAAAAATATGGAAGTACAATTTCGCGAATTTAATCCTTTTGATGTCTGGTTTTGGCTGGAATTTTCGACAGTTCCCTCGAATATGGAACAGCAATATGTAGAAGAAGTTTTTGCCTCTTGGTTTTATTTGGGTAAATTAGGGGCTTTCAATGCCGAAAACCTACAGGTACAGGAGGTGGGAGTCGATATTAGTTATATGGAATACGATCCAGATATGGCCGAAAATGCCTTTATGTCACCGATGCACAATATGACCGATTTTGAATACTTAGGTACTTGGGGACGTTGTTGGTTTGACCTTGGTACTAGCGATCTTATTGCTTTAGATATTTTAATCAATGCCTTGACCCAATTAAGTAAGGATTTTGTCGATATTAAACGTTTAATTATCGGTGGAGAAAATCAAGATTGGCCAGTGAGCGATCGCAGTAATTATCTCTTTAGCGAATAATTAGGGTTTACTAAAAAAGTTTCTTGGTGGAGTCAGAATTATGAATTATGAATTATGAATTATGAATTATGGTTCTTCCGAACTTACACTGTAGAAGATTCCTCAAGCTCCCTCTCTGCCCAGCAATGCTCTAAAGTTGATAAATATCAATCTAACAAAAACTCAAAGCTTTAGTATACAAGCTTTTTTATTTATTCTCTCTTTTCCCCTTTCCCCTCTCCCTTATCCCCTCTCCCATCTCCCTTATCCCTTATCCCCTCTCCCTTATCCCCTCTCCCTTATCCCCAATTCCTAATTCATAATTCATAATTCATAATTCCCACTTAAATCTATGCTTAATCTCGTCTCCCTTCCAGAAATTCCCGCCGCTGCTTGGAAACGTCCTCTAGGCAAAGGTTGGGAAAAACCCTACAGCGTCCGTTACGCCAGCAATTTAGATGATGGTCCTTGGCATGGGATGCCTCTGGGGGGATTTGGGGCCGGTTGCATCGGACGTTCCCCCAAAGGTGACTTTAACCTCTGGCATCTGGACGGCGGTGAACACAGTTTTAATAGCCTTGCCGCCTGTCAATTTAGCATTTTTGAACAAACAGAAGACGGAAGCACCCAAGCCTACGCTATGGCGACGGAAAGCCCGACGGATGGAACATTATCGCGCTGGTCGTGGTATCCAGCCGAAAAGGGAACATATTCTGCCCTTTATCCCCGCAGTTGGTACGAGTACAAAGATGTTTTTCAGACTCAATTAATTTGTGAACAATTCTCACCAGTTTGGGCGCATAATTATCAAGAAAGTAGTTATCCTATAGCCCTATTTGAATGGACGGCTCATAATCCCACCGATAAACCGATTACTATTAGTATTATGCTGACTTGGCAAAATACAATCGGTTGGTTTACTAACGCGATTAAATCCCCAGTGGTTAAGGTGAGAGATGATGGCAGTCCCGTCTATGAATATCAATCAAAATGGGGGGAAAGTGAGGGTAATTATAATCAATGGATTGTCGATAATTTCCGCGTTGGCTGTCTAATGCGTCGGGATTACGAAAACCCCGGGGAAGGGGATGGACAGATGGCGATTGCCACTATCACTAATCCAAGTCTAGAGGTATTCTATCGGGGTAAATGGAACCCTGCTGGCGATGGGGGCGAAGTTTGGGACTATTTCGCCATGAATGGCTCTTTACCGGATATTGAGGACGAAACCACCGCCGAAAAAGGGGAACAAACGGCCACGGCCATGGCGATTCGTTTTACCATTCGTCCGGGGAAAACTCGCAAAATTCCTTTTATTTTAGCTTGGGATTTACCCGTAACCGAATTTGCCCAAGGAATTAACTATTATCGTCGTTATACGGACTTTTTCGGTCGCAATGGTCAAAATGCTTGGGCGATGGTACGCACGGCTTTAAAACACGGCGATACATGGCGAGAAAATATTATTAACTGGCAAAAACCGATCCTAGAACGCAGCGATCTGGCCGATTGGTTTAAAATGGCTTTATTTAATGAATTATACCTGTTAACGGACGGCGGTACTCTCTGGACGGCCGCCACGGAACAGGATGCGATCGGTCAATTCGGAGTGTTAGAATGTATTGATTATCGTTGGTATGAAAGTCTGGATGTGCGTCTCTATGGTTCCTTTGGGTTATTGATGTTATGGCCGCGCTTAGAAAAGGCCGTCATGGAAGCTTTTGCGAGGGCAATTCCCAGCAGTGACGACACTCCTCGGATTATTGGATATAACCAAGCTAGTGCCATTCGTAAGGCTAAAAATGCCACTCCCCACGATTTAGGCGCACCCAATGAACACCCTTGGCAAAAGAGCAATTACACCAGTTATCAAGATTGTAATCTCTGGAAAGATTTAGGCAGTGATTTTGTTTTATTAGTCTATCGGGATTATTTATTAACGGGGGCTAAAGATGAGGATTTTCTGCGGGAATGTTGGCCGTCAATTGTCCTGACTTTGCAATATTTAAAAACTTTTGACCTTGATAACGATGGGATTCCCGAAAATTCCGGCGCACCAGACCAAACCTTTGATGATTGGCGTTTACAAGGAATTAGTGCCTATTGTGGTGGTTTGTGGATAGCGGCCCTAGAAGCAACGATTAAAATTGGCGAAATCATTGGAGAAGATACGGCAATTTTTGCCAGTTGGTTACAGCAATCTCGCGCTATTTATCATCAGACTCTCTGGAATGGAGAATATTATAATTTAGATAGTGGCAGTGGTTCCGATGTGGTGATGACTGACCAATTATGCGGTCAATTTTATGCCCGTTTATTGGCTTTACCGGATGTGGTAGAAAATCAATACACGCAATCAGCTTTAGGTAAGATTTATCAGGCTTGTTTTCTCAAGTTTCATGGGGGAAAATTTGGGGCGGCAAATGGGTTAAAACCCGATGGTACTCCCGAAAATCCCCAGGCAACTCATCCCTTGGAAGTTTGGGTAGGAATTAATTTTGGGTTGGTGGCTTTTTTACTACAAATGGGAATGGAAAAGCAAGGATGGCAAATTACAGAAGCGGTGGTGAAACAAGTCTATGAAAATGGCTTACAATTTCGCACCCCGGAAGCAATAACATCGGTGGGAACTTTTCGCGCCTGTCATTATTTACGCGCCATGGCTATCTGGGCTATCTATGGGATTTTGACGGAATTTCAGGGATAAGTAGGTAGGCGTTAAAAATTATCAGATACCCCCCTTATCAAGGGGGGATTAAGGGGGGATCGGCACCCCCCTTATCAAGGGGGGATTAAGGGGGGATCGGCACCCCCCTTATCAAGGGGGGATTAAGGGGGGATCGGCACCCCCCTTATCAAGGGCATTTTTAATTTAATTATAACCAGCTACTTAGTCTAAACGCTGTAGGCTGGAGAAACCTGACTCGATCTATGAGCGTCAGCTATGCCATGAAAAGAACGATTTCCCGGATTGTCTGGATACTTCTCTCCCTAGCAGCGATCGCTCTAGCGGTTTTTCTGTTCAGTCCGCGGCCTGTGGAAGAAGCCAAGGCTGACTACTGGATCATGAGTCGGTTAGCGGTCAATCAACCAGGTTATTTTCCCCTAGAGCAATCCCTCGATCCGCGATGGTATCAACCGATCGCCCCCTGGATCGGTCGCCTGATTTTGCCAAAACCGGAGGAATATTCGGCGACACCGGGGGAAGATTGGACTTGGTTGCAGGTTTACCAAGCACCGCAGCCAGATTTAGTCGGTCAAAAAGTTCGTTTAGGTTGGCGGCAATCCCCGGCACTGGCTCGATATTTAGGACTGGTTACTAAGGATATTCGCTTCACTCCAGAGGCGATCGAGAGTGAAAAACAGGGAAATATCCTACCGACTCGCTTGAATGGTCGTTCAGGGGTCGGACCACTGCAAGCGCTGGCTGGATCGCGACCGCTCGATGATGTGGTGGTCAGCTTTCCCGATGCAGAAATCGGGGAAACGTCATTACAAGTGGAGCGAATGCCCTTGATCGTTACCGGGCGCTTTGTGGCATTGGTGAAAATTATCGGCGAAGCTCCCCCCCGAACCCCCAGCGACATCCCCAAGGTTTGCCCCGGTTCACCCCCCTGTGGCAGCGAACTTTTCCGAGTGCAACACTATAACCGCGACAGTGGACAATTCGACGGCAGCTCGGAAGTGATCCGCATTCCCCAACAACCCTTAGTTTCCGGAGGACGTTTTATCTCGACCCCCCGACAGTTAGCAGCGGCGAGGGAAGGAAAGGAGGGCTGGTATATCTACGGTGCGCGGGGACGGGATAACCTCTTTACCGTTCAAGCAATCAAACCTCGATCGCTGTTTCAACTGCAACCGACGGCAACCCTGACCGGGGTGCAATCGGGCCAAGATTACATCGCCCGCAGCACTTGGAACGATACCCCATCCCGCAAAGGAACCGCCAGTCGGGTAACAGTCCTGCCGGAGGGTGAAAAAAAATCATGGAAAGAGGGCGATAAAGGCATAGGAATTCATCTCTTCGGGGGAATCGGCGGTAAAAAAGGTGAAATTATTCAATTAGGAACGGTAACGGGTCATTTTTCCTATTTTCTCTACGAAGTGATTCGGGATGCCCTGACGGGAGAGTTACAGTGGCAGCTCGATTATGATCAGGTGTACGCTCACAATCCCCAGGGGATTTTATCTGGATATCAGAGTTGGGCGAACTATACGGGTAGTTTAGAGCGGGGATGGCTTAATTCCCGACCCCTATCCGATGCGATCGTGAAATTAGACCTATTGGAGGATTATAACTTCGGCGGGGTTTCTCTGTCCCCCCTGACAGAATTCCACAAGCAGTTAGAGATCATGATGGCTCGCTACCGGATCGGGGACGGGACCGGGGTTTCTAGCGTTACTCCTGCGACTTCCTGCGTGCAGGACTCGAATCAGGCCCTTTATATCACGATCGCTACCCTACGCCACCAGTTTGAAACCGATCCGCAGATCGCCGCTTGGTTGACAACCCATGCCGACGACCCAGAAACCTTGCGTTTTCAACGTTTGGGACAATTGAGCGATCGTTTGGAACGGGTATTAGCTCCCCGGGGGGTGATCCGGCCCGATTGGCGGCAAAACGCCCAAATTCTCGCCGGTATCACCGATAGTCGGGGCAAAGGCTTTATTCGGGAAAATACACTGGCCAACGCTCTACTAAGCTGGCGATCGATGTTACCGCGAGGCAGCAACGACGTGATTAGCGAGATTTTCCTGCGGTCAGGAGCTACTCTCTGGTTCCTCCGTACTAATCAGGTCGGGGGAGCGATGCCGGAGATTTTACCCCTCGCACCGACCAAGTTATTCGGGGAAATGCCGATGATCGCACCGATGCTCCGTCGCACCTTGGCAGCGATCGTGCTGCCCCTTACCGGTCGGGATTGGGGGGTGATGGCGATCGGATTGGGATTATACGGTGCGATCGCCCTAACTATCGGTTTTCGGTCGGGTTTTTTACGTTGGCGCTCCCCCGAAGGGAGACCGTTAGAGATACTGAAGATGCTCGTCTTCTGTTTTTTCTTCCCGGCATTCTGGGAGGAATTCGTCTTTCGGGTACTGTTAATTCCCCATCCCGAAACGGCAACTTCCACAGCTAACCTGATCCTCTCTGCTTTGGTCAGCATCACTCTTTTTACTGTCTATCATCCCCTCAATGCAATTATTTTTTACAAAAAGGGCAATCCGACTTTTTTTCAGCCTATTTTCTTGATTTTAGCGGCTTTATTGGGATTAACTTGCACCGTTGTCTATTGGCTGACCGGTTCTCTCTGGACGATCTCGGTGCTGCATTGGTTGGTGGTGGTGGTTTGGTTGCTGTTTTTGAACGGTCTATCCCGACTGACAAGGCGATCGAAGCGAGGCAGTTTTTAATGTTGTATTGATCGGACAATACCTGATGAGCCTTTTTCTGTCAACTCTTGAGGCCGATGCGTTTCATTTTTGAATTGCCGTAATTATAACCAGCTACTTAGGGTCTGCTGAATAAATCTAAAAACCTTGCTGGATAAGACTTTTAGCCTTTTTTGAAATCCAAAAGTACCAGATATGGGAGTGATCAGGGGGAAATTCAGCTACTTTTTCCAGATTCATATCTCAAATCAGCAACGCCTATTTTTCCTCCGAATTTGTGAAACGTTTGAGAGACTCACTTCAAGGAATCAATTCAACTGGTTGTTGAGTGACATATAGCCACATCAAAAGAAACAGAAGTATAGCGATCGCAACTGCCAAAAATAGCAGTGAACGATTCTTACAACCTGCTGCTTCTGGAACCACATAGGTATTAGTAGGAGGAAGTTTCCAAGCATAAGGATTGTCAGGAATCGGAACTTGCACCTGAACTGTCGTTCCATTGATTGGCTGTCCGTTAACCAACTGGCTGATATCGATTCTCCGCAAAGGTCTGAGGCAGGCTTCTAGACCCAGACAAGGTTGACTGGTGTTTCCCGTGCCAGCGCATTGAAAGTTTCCGGTGACTCGACCTTTGATTTGCCAAGTCTTCACGTCTAAAGTCCCTTCAAAGCTACCGATGAACGAACCAATTTCATCCAGGTTGCCCACTAACCGACCTTTTAAGCGTTGCCCATCCCAGGTGATGTCAGTCAGGGTTCCTGCAAAAGGACCGGAAAGGGAACCAAATACCTTCCCTCGGACTTCCCCATCAAAGGGAGGTTCAAGCTGCTGGTCTTCACCGGGGGGCAGATCGATTGTCAGGGTCAAAAGTCGCTCTTCACTGGGTTTCAGCCCTATTCCTTTGGTGTCTTCTAGAATTCGCGCTTTCCACCGCCGGGGCAGAGGCCCCTGCACCTTCAGTTCGAGGGCAATTTCCTCATCTAAAGGATTCGTGACGATGAAGGGCAACCGGAAAGGTGTTCCTGGTGTATAGGGAGCATAGGCAATATTGGACTGCACCTCATTGTTGTAAGTGTTGACATCGTTATCAGAAGTGACAACGGCCTTCAAGCAGAAATGGTCAACTGTTTCACCCGCTGCTAGAGGTGGAATGTACCATTTCACACTGGCACTGGCAGGGGGACTGTTCTGGGCGCTATCCGGGAAATTGGACTCACCTGCTACAAGCGTACCAATATTGAGAACTTGAATGTTGCCATCCTTGTCTGTCACCTCTAGCCAACCGCTGGGTGTACCAACCTTTGCATAATAGAAGTTCACCTGTACATTCTGGGCAGCCTGATCACCTACGTTTCTGACGCGGCAATAGACGGTGTTTTCATACTGGGTGGGATTGCTCATTGAGTCAGTGATATTGATGAGAGCATTCCACTCCGAAGCTCCGCCATTGTTGATGAAGAGATCCACCGATGACCAATCTGGACTAGAGATACCGATATAAGGACGCGACATCCACCAGCTAGCACCCCAGCGCAGGAAGGTTACGTCTGCACCGTAAGTAGTACCCACAGGATGGAGACCCACAGCATAAAACGCCAGTATGGTTGTTTTGTGTTCGAGAGAATCTACGCCATAAAGATCTTCTGCGGCACTCACGCAACCACTTCGCAATGTTCGGAAAGTGTTCTCATCGTTCGCTGGAAGTCCCGTAGCAGCTCCGATATTGCTGAAATAGTTAGTAAGGGCGCGATACCAAATCCGCGCAGCTTTTAGAAAATCTTTGCCGCCAACCGTTTGCCGCCCCATACTATACACCGGGATCAGAACCGGAGTGCGTGAGGCCCGTTGATGAACCCCACCTTGACCCATAAGAAAGGCACAGTGGGCGAGGATAGTACCTCGTGCGTAGAAGTCGGTTGTGGTGTTGCGATCATCAAAATTATCTAGTTTGTTAGAAGCGTAAGCTGCTGCATCCCGTGGATAGGCAATATTACGGATAATTTGCTGTGGCGTAGCTAGGGAAATATCTCTTGCCGATAACCATTGTTCAGTAGAGAGTCCTGCAAATACATCCGATAAGCCTTCATGAACTGCTCCTAACCAATCCGAGTAAGTTAGTCCTGGGTCATTTGCGCCGTCGATAAAAGAACAATTTGTGATGGCGTGTTGATACTCATGTGCAAAGAAGAAATGTGAACCAACAAAGTAGTCGTAAGTGGTGCCGTCACTATCCATAAAGGCAAGCCAATATGTCCACACCCCTGCTGCCTTTCTGCGCCAATGGTAAGCATTAACTGTGGTGCAGTCATCAGGCGCCCACTCATCTGGTGGATAACAGTGAGCAAGGACATTTATGGTTAGAGGAGGCACTGGAGGGTTAGGATACTGCCCGTCATCCCACCCATCTCTGTCAGCCAGCGCATTGTACCACTCATACTGCTGCTGAGCGAAATAATGGGCATCGACTTCTGGTTGCTGACCATTAGTGCGGCTAACAGTCGCTGAAGGCAGCCGATTCCAATTCTTGTCGCCCTCCGTGTCTTCTGAAACCGGAAGAGTACCGTTAACCAGAGCAGTTCCAATCTCTGAGTTGGAATTATAAGAAGTGCTACAAGCAGCATCGTAAGTCACGATGTCTCGGCTATGGGTCGTATCTTTGAGACGATAGGTGGAGGTTGTGTCTAACCGGACGATATTTAATGTCCGAGTGGTGGGACCGCCGAGAGGTGTTACTGCAAGACCAGAGCCAGTGTCAGCAGTTTCCGCCGTATGAATGGTTGGTGCAAACAGGATTTCCTCGCCTGTAGTTGCATCAATAACCAACTGTCCATAGGTAATATTAGGAAATTCTGTAGGTTCCCCCCTGCTATCCCTGTTGTAGGCTCCATACCCATAGGACAGCCAAGCTAGGCGGAAGGCATTTTGCCAGGGGTAAACCACTAGCCGAGGTGGGTCAGTTAACGGGAAACTTCCTTCTTGCGGCTCAACCCGACTGCGAAGTTCTGAAAAGCCTTGCACTGGTTCAATACGCTGTAGAAGTAATGTCTGCAACTGTTGAGGATTAATGGCTAATTCTCTATCTACCTGGATATCTCGCCAGCAACTCGATTGCACTTCAATTAATGTGCCGTCTGACTTAAAATGGGCTGCCAGTTTTGAGCCATAAACCTCTATGGCGTTATCTTGGATCAATTCCCTTAAGGCAGGCTGTTCGCCGTTGGGATAATAGTATTGCTGAAACGCCAGATGAACCCATCCCAAATCATCGGTGCGGCTGCGTAGCAGTCTGAGCGACCTGCTGATATCTGGTGGCCCCAATAGTTCACCATAGGTTTCCAGGAAAGCTAGGCTATTAGGTTCAGCAACAGCCCGAAGATTACTGGGTGCAACAGCAGGAGCAGTGGTTAAGTTCCCACGGATGGAGGATGCTACCCCTCTCACCTCGTCCCATTGAATGTTGAGATTTGGATCAATCTCCCGCAATTGCCCCAGCAATGATGGCTGACTTTGTGTGATATTTCTCATGATCTTTAAACCCCTTTGCTTGAAGATGAATTGTCTTTGAAGGTAGTTGATAACTCGTACTTATCAAAATGCTCTTTGTCGTTTCAGATGATGTCCTCACCTCACCCAAAAATCACAAGTCCTGCGGCAGGAACCGTAATCAATACCGCCTTCCCATTCCGCGCTTCCACTGTCACCGACTGACCAATCTGCGCCGCGTCCTTTGAATAAATGCACTGCAAAACATCACCTCCTTGGTGCAGGTCATTATCGATCGTCACCCAAGCCGTTTTGGGCTGGTCATAATCGGTGTTAATCGCCAGTAGCATCTCCTTGCCGTTGAAAATCCGCGACCAAGGCACGACCGATCGAATTTGTCCATTCACCATCTCCGGCAAGCTGAAGCAGACTCCATCATCGGCGGCCGAAATCGGGCGCAGGTATTGGCGACCACGACGCAGGACGATGTTTTTTCGCCGTATTTCCAGCACTTTGGCGAGTTCTCGGTACACCGGATTGTCTTCATTAAAGAAATGCAGCCCCCTGGTTCGGAACGCTCCAAATTCACCGCCGAACATGGACTCCCGGATGTAGCGATCGCTCCCTCCCCGCCCATCAAAGCACTGTTCGCTGCCGTAGTAGATGCAGGGAATGCCCAGGGTTAAAGCATTTAAGGCTAAAACATTCAGCACGACTTTCGAGGCATGGGCATCGGCACAGAAACGAGCTTTCTGATTGCCTTTGCGTACTTGGTCGTGATCGTCAAAGGAAGTCACTACCTTATTGCGGAACCAGATATGAGAACCTTTATTGACCAACTCCGAGTTACGGAACAGGCTGAAATAGTCGTTGGGATTACGATATCCCTTGACCAGATATTCCAGCTTATCGGGAATATCATCGATCCCTAAAGCGGCACTGAGTCCGGTTAATTCCAGAGTTTCGTAGGCTCGTTTGCGTCCGCCAGTAATCTCGCCCAGCAGGAAAAAATTTTCCTTGCCAATGCTTTGGGCAAACTCGCGAATCACCGAGACAAAGTACCGAGTCGCGCCCCTGTCCATGTGCTTGACGGTATCAATGCGGAAGCCATCGATATCGGCGTAGGCGATCCAGTATTTATAGGCTTCACACAAATGGCGCAGGGCAGCAGACACCTGGTAATCATCGGCCGAACCGTAGCCGTGATCGATGTCCTTGAGGTCAAAGAAATCTCCTTCCCGGAATTCGGGGTCATCGAAAATTTGGGTCTGAAACCCCGCCGTTTTACGGCGGCTTTGCTGTTAAATATGAGCATCGTTTACGAAATATATGCTAAAATGTGAGGTATGGAAAAAGCCTATTCTT
>NZ_JAJTDH010000073.1:0-15476 GCF_021300285.1 Microcystis sp. 49638_E5
AACTTCCACTTCCACTGTTCCCGTTGTGGCAGCTTCCCAGTAGTTGCTTTTGTTTTCAGGTGTGCCATGACTATTATAGCAAAGGGATTGCTACTTGTTTCTAGTTCTGACCAGTTTTCCTCATAGTCCAGTAATTTAACCGTTGGGAATTTCAAACTCACTTCACAGCCAGCGATAGTATAATTATAGGAATCTGGTCGCCAATTTACTCGTTCATCTCCTAATATAGCGAGACTGATAACTGGTTTCTGATACAAATCGAAGGCACGATAGTTATAAATATACATCCTCTGAGGGAAATTTTCTTCGTATTGGCTTTGAATTTCAATATGAATCAAAATCCAGACTTCTTCACCCCTGAGTAACCAGACTTTATAAAGTTTGTCAGCGAAACGTTTTTTTGTCCTTGCTGAAGCGGTAATCCGTTTGAGTTCTTTTTCTAGGGATTCGGGAGTTTTTGTCCAATCAATTAGTTGGTGAACTTCGGGAAAGAAGAAATGTAAAAATGCTTCAAAATACTCGCTTAATGCTTCTTTCCAGGGTTCATCATAATTGGCGGTTGTTGGGTTCATTTGAGTTGTTTGCTTACTCGTAGGCTGTGAAGCGCGATAGCGTAACGCACCGATTTAATAATAGAGGTGAATGGTGGTAATCTGGGGATTTTGTGGTAAAAAAGCGGATATTTGTTCGATTCCGTCTTGATTGGGAGTGAGAATAACGGTGGCGACTTCTGGAATTACCCCAGCTTGGAGACTTTGATAATCGGCAACACCAGCATCGAGGAAAACTACGGTAGCGGTTAAACGCTGATTTCTCGCACTATTCACCTGATTAGCTTGACTCAAGCCATCAGATTGAGCGTGCTGTAACAAAAATTAAGATTATACAGAAAACGGGTTTCTTTGAGAAACCCGTTTTCTCTGTTGAGAATGTAGGATAAGGACAAGTCGAGAAGGCAGGCAATCAGCTTCGGGAAAATGTCACAGAAACCGCTTATGTTATTTAGCCATTCTTGGGGTGGTCGGTATGATTATCGGAATGGGTGGCGACCTATTTTTCGATTGTTTTTTTTAATTCTCGTCGCTAACATTCCGCAAGTTATAGCCGAACCTTTAGATAAATATTGCCTCTCACCAGTAGAGCGAAAACCCGAGACGAGATTAACATTATCCCCGAATAAAACAGCACGAGTAACAATCCCAATGCGGGGCCAATCGTTGGAGGTAGTCGTCTCCGGTGTCGATACCCTGCTACTGAAACGGAAAGGCACTCCAACGCCTCTGGTATCGGTGAGGGCCCCGCAATACGATTACGGCCAGATTGACGCTCTGGTTTCGACACAAGATGGTTGGCTCTGGATCGATGGAGGACAAATCGATTACATGGCCCGGCTCGATCTGAATGCTAACCCCCCTACCCTTGGTACACCGAAGGCACTTCCCGAACTCTACGAGCGACCCTGCTCGTTTTGGCATCGTTTCTGGGGTAACTGTATCATCGCTCAGGGAGTTTACAGCCAGGCGTTGGATCGCGTATTGATCACTGGTCATCCCGCTACATTTTGGGGACGATCATCCCTCACCACCTTGGAGATCATTGCTGGAAAAGCGAAAGAGATGGGGTCGATCGCACGGGGTGCTAGTCTTGTTTACCCCGTTTATGATGTCCCGCGATTACGAGGTATTTTGCTCAGAGGCATAAAAGATGAGTTGTTCTTTTACGATGGGATTACTGTCACCACCATACTTTCAGGAGAAAGTGCGCGGAGTCGGAACGGTATAACTGGGTGGTACATCGACAGCACTCACTCTGGGAGAACTTTCGTAACTAACGCTGGTCGTTTCCGCGATCCTTTTCTTAGGGAAATAAAAGCAGGGCCACTGGCGATAGCGATCGCTGTTCCCAAGACACTCGCCGGAAGTTGGTTGAGTTTGTTTCAAAAAGTGGATAAGGAGCCGTTGTGGGGAATTACCCGTCAGTCCCTTTTTGTGGAAATACAAGGCACTTTCAAACCGGTCGCTACCGTTCGAGAGGGAGCTTTTCTAGAGGGACCGGCCGGTATCGAACAGTCGTCAGATGGCTCGATCACTTTCACCGTTAAGGACAAAACCACGGGGCGCTCTACCGATTACCTGCTCGCACGCTCCTCTGTGACAGGCCCGTGCGGGATTCGTTTAAATGCCCGAAGACCGATATTGCTCACCCCGTAGTTTTTCCCAGGATAGACATTGCCCACCACCGTTAAATAAGAGTGTGAACTACTCTCGGTTTGTTTCTGGCATTTTTCTTGACCAAAAAACCTAAACCCCTTTCTAGCAAAGCTTTCACTGATATTCAGCTAACCCTAAGTAAATCTCCTTAAGAGCGATCGCATAAGCACCATTCGCCTTTCCTAAAACCTCATCACTGACAACCTCAATCTCAGGAAGTTGAGTGAAATCTCGGCTTTTCCACTGCTGTTGTAGTTCTGTCGCCTTAACCACATCATAACTTGCTCCAAAAGCGGTTTCTAAATTCGCCCAAAAACCATCAGATTGAGCGAAATTGAACAAAACATCGTCAACAGAAGGAAGGCTCGGCAAAAGGGTAGAAGTCATGACATTAACTGCAAAAGTTTATTGCTAACAGTTTTAGCCCAACAATCCCCAATTTTTCAAGACTTCCATAACATAAATTTACAGAAAACGGGTTTTTTCGAGAAACCCGTTTTCTCGATAGGGTTTAAAGATAAATGGGTGGGCAGTGCAGCGGCCTAGGGTTCTGATAAAATATGAAGTGTAACTGGATTAGGCATCGTCCCTGATTGCCGATGCTGACTGGGGATAACTGCCATGGGTTCTACTACTTAGAAAAAAATTATCAAGTTTGTGTTGATCACTCAAGGAGAAATTTTTATGGAAATATCTCGCCCTAATCAAGCAGAATTAACCGCCGAAGAACAACAGGAACTAGAAAAGTTACGGGCTATTATAGAACAGGCTAGTGTTGATGGCGTGATCACTCAAGGGGAAAGGGAAAGAATCGCCCTAGCTATGAGGTCTGATGGTAAAGTGACCCTAGAAGAATTAGAGTTAGTCAGAACTTTAATTACCGAAAAAGTGAGCAAAGGGGAATTAGTTCTCGATTATCTTTAAACTCTGAAAAATCAGATAAAAAAAGACGGGGTGAAAACCCCGTCCTATTTGTCAAGAATTATGACAAATCCTTGACTTGTGATACTAATTGTGCTACCACATCTTGAGCGCTACCAAAGAGCATAAAGGTTTTGGGATTGTAGAATAATTCGTTTTCTACCCCGGCAAAACCCGATCGCATACTGCGCTTAATCACGATCGTGTGCTGTGCCTTATCCACGTCGAGGATTGGCATTCCATAAATCGGACTAGCTTTATCGTGACGGGCAGCGGGATTAACCACATCATTCGCCCCAATAATTAAGGCCACATCGACGCGCTCAAACTCAGGATTAATATCATCCATGTCGTAGAGTTGCGGATAGGGAACATTAGCTTCGGCCAATAATACATTCATGTGGCCGGGCATTCTTCCCGCCACGGGGTGAATAGCATATTTAACCTCAACGCCATTTTTTTCCAACTGTTCAGCCAATTCTCGCACTGCGTGTTGTGCTTGGGCCACTGCCATGCCGTAACCGGGTACAATCACCACAGAACGCGCATAACCGAGCATCATGGCCCCTTCTTCTGAATCAATAGCGTGAACCGATTTATCAAGGCTAGAAGTGGCGCTCGCTTCGCCCCCAGCACTAGCACCTGTACCAAATACCCCAAATAGTACACTAGCCAGCGATCGATTCATGGCTTTACACATGATCTGAGTCAGGATAATCCCCGACGCACCCACCAAAGCACCGGCGATGATCAGCATACTATTCATCAGGATAAAACCGACCACGCTGGCGGCAAGTCCCGAAAAAGAGTTTAAGAGGGAGATAACCACGGGCATATCGCCGCCGCCGATGGGAAGCACGAATAAAGCCCCGAAAATTAAGGAAAGTGCCACCAAGGTCAGGAAAACATCGATCGAGGTGGGATCAAAAAAGAGATAGACACTACCCCCTAAAAAGGTGAGTAGCAAGAGAATGTTAAAGGGTTGTTGGAAAGGAAAAGTTACGGGGGCGCCACTGATTAATTCCTGTAATTTGGCAAAAGCGAGGACACTACCAGTAAAAGTGACACCACCGATCAATATACCCAAAATAGCGATCAGTATCGAGTCAAAGGCAATATTTTCACCACTTTGCAGTAAGCGCCAATATTCGCCCATGGCAATTAAAGCACTGGCAGCACCGCCTAAACCGTTAAAAATCGCCACCATTTGGGGCATAGCTGTCATCGGGACTTTTTGCGCCGAAACTAGACCGATAATTGAGCCAATCACCAACGCCACGGCGATTAAACCATAGCTGAGGATTTCTTGATTGATTAAGGTGGCAATAATGGCGATTAGCATCCCGATGGCAGCCAAAAAATTGCCTTGACGGGCGGTAGCGGGGGAAGATAATTGTTTAAGACCGATGATAAATAAAATGGCGGCGAGTAGATAGGATAACTCGATCCCTGTGATAAGGGCATTATTCATGATTTAGCCTCTTTTTTCTTGAACATTTGCAGCATTCGATCGGTAACGACAAAACCACCGACCACGTTAACCATCGCCAAAATAACGGCAATTAACCCTAAAATTACGGTTAATTCGTGCCAATCCGTGCCTCCGGCGATGAGGAGCGCACCGACAACGGCGATACCTGAAATTGCATTCGCTCCCGACATCAGGGGTGTATGGAGAGTGGGAGGAACTTTATTGATCACCTCGAAACCGACAAAGGAAGCGAGGACAAATACCACTAAAGCGGTTAAAAGTTGGGCAGTCATTGGTTAATTAAAAAGGGGATAGGGGTTGGGGATTGGGGAAGTGGGGTGTGGGGTGTGGGGTGTGGGGTGTGGGGAGAATACTGCCTCCTAACTCCTGACTCCTGACTCCTGCCTCCTGAATCCTGATAGCTAAAAAGCGGATAACTGTTCACTGAGGGCGGATTTAATGCGTTGGTTGCGGATTTCGCCAGCGTGGGTGACACAGGCACTATCAATGATGTCATCGGCAAAATCGAGGTTTAAACTGCCCTCTTTGCTGACTAGAAGCTGTAGCAGCATTTGCAGGTTTTTGGCGTACATCTGGCTGGCATTGGTGGCCACTGTGGCAGGAAGATTAACGGCTCCGACGATTTTTACCCCATTTTCGATGATTTCTCGTCCCGGTTGGGTGTAGGCGCAATTTCCGCCCTGTTCCGCCGCTAAATCAACGATTACCGACCCCGCTTTCATGGTGGCGATCATTTCTTTGGTGACTAGCAGCGGGGCCTGTTTCCCCGGTACTTGGGCGGTGGTGATCACCACATCAGCCCGCTTAATTGGTTCCGTTAGGGCTTGACAAATGCGCTCCTGTGTGCTAAGAGAAACCTCTTTGGCATAACCGTTATCGGCGACGGTATCTTCTTCTAGGGGCATTTCAATAAATTTCGCCCCGACACTCTGTACTTCTTCTTTGACTTGGGGACGAATATCAAAAGCCTCCACCACTGCCCCCAAACGGCGGGCGGTGGCGCAAGCTTGCAATCCGGCAACTCCTGCCCCCAATACCAGCACCTTGGCTGGGGCGATCGTACCGGCGGCGGTAGTCATCATCGGGAACATTTTCGGCAGCTCAACGGCGGCGAGGAGTACCGCTTTGTAACCGGCGAGGTTAGCCTGAGAGGAGAGGGCATCCATACTCTGGGCGCGACTACTGCGGGGAATTAATTCCATGCTCAAAGCTGTAATCCCGCGCTCGGCTAATTTGGCAATGCGCCGGGGTTGACGCAGGGGATCGAGAAAGCCGATGAGAATACCACCATTTTTGAGGCGATCGATCTCGCTATCGCTAGGAGGGACGACTTTGAGAATAATATCAGCAGTTTCATAGATATATTCGCTGTTTTCGCTCAGGGCGGCTCCCACGGCACTATAGGCACTATCGGCAAAGTTAGCGCTAATTCCCGCCCCATTTTGGACCATTACCTCAAATCCCGCCTTGACTAAACGGGCGACGGTATCCGGCACTAGCGCCACCCGCGCCTCGCCTTGGTCACTTTCTTTGATTACGCCGATTTTCATGGCTGGGTTTCTCCTTAGTAAGTCCTTCTCTTGTCTTATGCTGTTAGGGTAAGGGTTTCGTTAAATGCGATCGATCCCTTGGGATAATTTCGAGTCAAAATTGCTTTTCACTTCCATCCTAGCTATCCTCACCTTTCTGGCTCTTTTTCGGGCTGAATCTTAGGATTATCTTCAGAATTAAAGGGTTTTGAGCGGCATTGTTTGGGATTTTTTTTCTAATGATGAGGTACGAGGTTTTCGTTCTGGGAAACGCAGAAACGCTTAACATTAGCCAGTCTTCGGTCTTAGATACCAGATTAGGCTATACTTCATATTGATGAGAAGGGCTGTAATACGTCTCGACAATCTCAAAGTTTTACATTTCTTTTAACTTCGATCGCAATTGCTCTAATTCTGCATCTACTGCTGAATCCTTAAGGGTAGGTGGATAGGCAGTTTTACCCAGTAACATTCGTGCTTTTAGCAGTGCTAATTCATCATCCACATCGCTACTCGCTTCTAGTCCAACGAATACCCGTTCGGCTCTCCCAGGTTTGGTGGGTAAAATGTATTCTAAGATACAGTCTTGGGGCAGTGAGTGGAACGAACCACAGAGACACAAAGGACACAAAGATCGATCGATCATAGAGTAAGTTAAACTTATCACACAGAATCTAGAAGAACCCCCGTTCCATGTCGCTAGGACTCAATTCACCAATCGCTTGACTACTGGATTCTAACTGCATAAATTTTGCTTCCATGCGCTCAAAAGCTGAAGGGTAAATAGTATCTATACTGCCGAGACTTTGTTGGTTAATCTTTCTTTCTAAAATTGGCAATTTTTCTTTCAGTTTATCAACTTGGATATTCAGTTTTTCCAGTTGATTTTTAATAATATTTGCGGTATTAATGTGATGTTTTTTCTTTATATTAGCTTCTTGTGCCAGAGACTCATCACCTTTATCTAGGGCGAGTTTAACTCTTTCTTGCCATTTTAAAACCTCAGCTTGTGCCTGGTTGTACTGTTGTTCGGCTCTTTTTTGTAAGGCAATTACTTCGATAATTGAGGAACGTAAATTAGATAAATCATCCCGCATAATAGTGATGGTTAATTATGACTAGCAATTAAGAAGATGTTAAGTATTTAAATTGCTTGTTGAGATGAGCCAAGAGGCAACACCCCCCCTTGCCCCTAGGGTTAATTCATAGTAGGGTTAATTCATGTTAGGGTTAATTCATAGTAGGGTTAATTCATGTTAGGGTTGATTCATGTTAGGGTTAATTCATGTTAGGGTTAATTCATGTTAGGGTTGATTCATGTTAGGGTTAATTCATGTTAGGGTTGATTCATGTTAGGGTTAATTCATAGTAGGGTTGATTCATGAATCAACCCTACCCCGACGTCGGAGGAGAGAACTAATCTAAGGATAGGCGGTTAAAATGCGTTTTAGCTTATTCCCTATCTCAACAACAAAATTAATTAATAACTAGAGACGTACCGTAGATGGTACGTCTCGACGCTCTCAAAGTTTTACAGTTCTTTCAACTTCGATCGCAATTCCTCTAATTCTGCATCCACTACCGAATCCCTGACGGTGGTTGCTTGGGGTAAAGTGGGTTGACTAGAAGTTGTGCTGGGGGGTAATACTCCCCCGGACATTTGTGCTTTTAGCAGTGCTAATTCATCCTCCACATCGCTACCTGATTCTAGGGCAGCGAATTGACGTTCCATGTCGCTACCAGTGATTTCACCGATCGCTTGACTACTGGCTTCTAACTGCATAACTTTTTCTTCCATGCGCTCAAAAGCATCCACGGAACTACTGGTATTGATACTGCCAAGGGTTTTCTGGATTTGTTCGTTAGCTTTTGCGGCTCTGGAGCGAGCTACTAACATATTTTTCTTGGTTTTTGCCTCAGAAATCTTACTTTCGAGCGCGATCAAGTTTTTTCTCAGACTATCTACCTGTACCGTTTGCTGATCCAGTTGATTTTTGAGAATGGCGGCGGTTTCCGTGCAATCTTTCTTGCGTTTAAGAGCTTCCCGAGCGAGAGTTTCATCCCCTTTAGAAAGGGCTAATTTGGCTCTTTGTTCCCATTTATTGGCTTCTGACTGGTCTTTGCTGTATTTTTGTTCCGTTTGTCGTTGTTCTGCGATCGCTCTAGCAACCGCTTGACGTACCTGTACTAGATCCTCTTGCATATCACTGACAGCTTGCTCCAGCATTTTTTCTGGATCTTCAGCCTTGCTCACCATATCATTGAGGTTAGCTCGGACAACTCGGCTAAGGCGATCGAATAAACCCATGACGCTCTTGTTCCTCTCGGTGTGTACTAAATCAGTTAACTGTTCTTAAAATTTCCCATCTTGCCTAACGGCTCATTCTCTAATATAAACCACGGGAGCTAGGATAGGGGATAGGAGTTAGGAGTCAACAGTCAAGAGTCAGGAGACAGCTTTTTTTCCCCACACCCTACACCCTACTTCATAATTCATAATTCATAATTTATAATTCCCTATCACCCATCCAAGTTTTCTTGTTTTAACTTGAGTAATTCCGCTTCAATTTGTTTTTGTCCCTCCAAATCTTGGAATTGTCGCTCTAAGGGGTCTTTATACCCGATTAAATCGGCTTGGGATTCGGCTTCTAGGACTTTTGCTTCTAATTTCTCGAAAATAGTTCCCATCTGACTGCTGTTCAAACTGCCCATAATTTCTTGGGCTTTTTGACTGGCACTCGCTGATCGCAATCTGGCCACATAAAGGCTTTTCTGTGCTTTCATCTCAGCATATTTGCGTTCAATTGTCAAGAGTTCTTTCTTTAATTTTTGTATAATAGCCGTCTGTTGTTGCAGGGAGATTTGTAGGGGGGCGATCTGACTTTGATAGGTTTGCCATTGGCTGAGAGCTTGGCGGGCGAGTTCTTCGTTACCGTGATTTAGGGCTAATTGGGCGCGTTCGTGCCAAGTTTGGGCCGCTTTTTCCTGTTGTTGTCGTTGGCGCTCGGTACGTTTCTGGGTAGCGACGGCCGCCGCCAGGGCTTGTCGCATTTGTATCAATTCCCCTTCCATCTCCAAGATCGCCTTTTCCAGCAGTTTTTCTGGATCTTGGTTTTCCTGAATCAGACTATTGACTTGGGCGCGAATTGCTTGGCCCATGCGATCTAACAAACCCATTGCCGTCCTCCCGATACCAACCCTAATAGTTTACCGAAGTGCCGCTCCTATCAATAATGATAGAACTAGGGACGGGGGACTGGGAGGGATTGACTGTTTCTGAAGGTGGCGGACTACTGGGAGAAGGGGATGCTTGTAATTCTGGCGGTAACTGTTTCATTAACTCCGCCGCATCCTGTGGGTTTTGATCGGCCAAGCGACGGGCTTTTTCCCGTTGAAAAAAGGGTAAATTAGCGGGTGATTCTTCTCTTTGGCGCAATTCCTCTAACATTCGTTCGTTAATGACCGCCGGAGAGGGGACGGGGGTGACTTGGGGCGGTGGTGGCGGTGGTGCGGAAACTAGGGAAGATACGGGCGGGGTACTGGGGTCCGGGGGGGAGACGGGTAAAGATTGCTCGATCTTACTGACGGGTAATTGATGGGCCGGCATCAGGGACGGTGGCGGATTCGGGGGTAAGAGGGCATTAGTCGGATTGATAGCGGTGGGGGGACTCTGAACCACTGGTGGGGCGGTAATATTAGTTATCGGGCTAGTTTTAACTGGAGGAGCGGGAATATTAACGCTCAGACTGGTTTGAGGAGTTTTCTGTACTGGACGAGCGATCGCTATCAATCGATCGAGGTGGCGGGAGTTATTTTGGTGCTGCTCGCGGGGGGAATTCTCAGCTTTCCTCGGGGTGGGGGTGGTGCTGGTTAACCATTGATTGAGACTGAGGAGACTATTGGCAATTAAAAAGATCACCATTGCCCGGATACCCCAAGGGGTAAAAAAGACATCTTTAGCTGGGGGATAGACGTTAATGACAGCAGCTTCGAGATATTCCGGTTCCCGAGCGGGATCGATGGCTGAACTGGGTTGATGGACGATCGAGAGAGGCAAATCTTGGGAGGATGGGGATCGATCGGATTTCATGACGGTATTATAGGGTTATGCTGAAAAGTTAAGTAGGTAGGCGTTAAAAATTATCAGAAACCCCCCTTATCAAGGGGGGACTAAGGGGGGATCGGCACCCCCCTTATCAAGGGGGGCAGGGGGGATCGAATCTAAAATCCATTTTTAATTTAATTATAACCAGCTACTTAGGGGTTTTTTCGTCCCAGTCTAACGTGGCATTCCCTAGATTTTCCCTATGTCTTTACATTCTCTTGACAAAATTTTGACGGTTATTACTCAACAGGCGGGTTGGGAGGAATATCGCCACTATGAGCAAGTGCTGCAATTATGGGCAAAAATTGTTAATCCCCGTCTGCTGGAGCAAACCCGGCCTTTTTCCCTGAGTCGTGGGGTTTTATCGGTGGCTACCAGTAGCGCCGCTTTAGCACAGGAATTGTCTTTACAACGCTATAGCTTATTAAAACGGCTTAATAGTCAGTTAGAGACTCCCCTGAGCGATATCCGCTTTTCTGCCGCCCGTTGGCAGCAGGATAGTCAGTTAATTCCCCCAGAAGCGATCGCGCCTAATTCCCTCAGAGATCATCCTAGTTATGTCACCCCGGAAAAACCGCCAGAAAATCCCCAGCAACTGGACGGTTTAGAGAGTTGGAGCCAGAAAATAGTTCACAGAACCCGATCCTGGCCAATTTGCCCTCGTTGTCAGTCTCCCACTCCCTCCGGAGAGCTTGAGCGTTGGCAATGTTGTGCTTTTTGTTTTGCCCAGTCGGGCGGGGTAAAAGATGCAATTTTTTTATAGTATTGTGGAAAGAGTGGTTTTGAGTCGGGAATCAATAGGCCTATCTTTTCTGTCTTAATTGAACCTGTATTCATCAATTCTATCGAGCTAAGGCTTGATCCCCGTTCTGTTATTGCTGATACTAGACCCAATAACCTCGGCCACAACTGAGTTTAACTCTTCAGTTTTGAGACAGTGCTGCTTTTTGCAAAGTAACTATTAAAAGATTCTAAAAATAAAATTTTTTTTGGGGATCACTAGAAACTATATGGCATATCAGTTCTAGCTATGCTAGTCAGGAAAATACCCTTGGCGCAGGGTAGGACAATATTACACAGAGCGAAAAGAGAGTCATCCTTTGAGTTCCTTATAATCATCTTCCTTTTAAAGCCAACCCATGCAAGCCGCAAACTTTCTTACTTCTTCCTGTCGATACTGCCGATACTATCAAACCCAAGGTCGGCGCGGTGGCACTTGTCAACAACTAGATGTTCCCGTCGAAGCTCATTGGAAAGCCTGCACTCTAGCGATGCCTCCTTTTAGCACTGAATGGCAACAACTCAATCGGGTGGTTAGTTTAGAACAGTCTCTAGAATTAACCTGTACGGTGTCGCCCACTCCCGTGGTGGTTTCCCCTCGTCGTCATGCTCCCCGACAACCGACGGCAGTTTAGAAGATCTGAGGCCTAAACAGGAGCAAAAAATTGGCGTTGCCCATTAAAAATATGAATTCACCCCTCCACATCTTTTCGAGCGCTATTTTTGAGATAATAGATGAGTTAATTGCCAAAATAAAGCTAGGAAAGGCGAGAGGCAGGAGTCAGGAGATGATTCTCCCCATCTCCCTCCGCAAGGCACACGAAGTGGTTCTCCCCACTCCCATCTCTCCAATTCATAATTTATAATTCATAATTCATAATTCCCACTTCCCGATAATTAATGTCGCCAGAATGCCCCTGATGACTTCTCATCGTCCCCTAAAAATTGGTATAGTTGGCACAGGGTTCGCCGCTCAACGTCGTGCTGAAAGCTTGCAAGCGGATGATCGCGCCCAGCTTCTGTATGTTAGCGGTAATAGTCCCGAATCGATCGCTAATTTCTCGCAAAAATACCAAATTTCTGCCCTAGATTCGGCACTAAGCCTTGCCAGCCATCCCGATCTCGATCTGATTGTCATTGCCAACGTTAATCAGGCCCATGCCTCGATCGCCCGTACTGCCTTAAAATCTGGTAAGCACGTTATCGTCGAGTATCCTCTGGCTTTCCACCCAGCGGCAGCAGCAGAATTAATCACCCTAGCCGAAACCGAGAACAAATTACTGCACGTCGAACATATTGAACTTTTGGGGGGACTGCATCAAACCCAACAGCAATATTTAGCCAGCCTCGGTAATATCCACCTAGCCCGTTATACCACGATCGTCCCAGGCAGACCGGCACCCCGGCGCTGGACATTTCATCGGGATTTATTCGGTTTTCCTTTGATTGCAGCCCTTTCTCGTATCCATCGCTTTACTAATTTATTTGGGGAAGTGGAGTCCGTGTCCTGTCATTGTCGTTATTGGAATGCCCCGGAATCCGATTATTTTCTGGCCTGTTTGTGTGAGGCGCAGTTATTATTTAAAAATGGCTTAATTGCTGAAGTTACCTACGGCAAAGGCGAAGTTTTTTGGCAAAATGAGCGAACTTTCACTATTCATGGCGAGGCGGGCAGCTTAATTTTTGAAGGGGAAACAGGGCAGTTAATTAATAGTGAAGGTAGCCAAGCTTTAGAAGTGGAAACCCGTCGCGGTCTTTTTGCCAAAGATACCGCCATGGTACTAGATTATCTGTTCGATCGGGTTCCTCTCTATGTTACTCCCCAAGCCAGTCTTTATGCCCTAGAAGTGGCATACGCTGCCTATCAATCTTCTTTGTCGGGAAAAACAGTTTTTCTCGCGGACAATTAAACCGACTTAGACTTTTTGAATTAACTTTCTGCCTAGTAAACCCTGGGGACGAACTAACAACATAATAAAGAGAATAGCAAAAGCGATCGCCTCTCGATAACCGGAATATTCTGCGGGAACAAAAGCTTCGGCAATACCCAATAATAAACCACCGATTACCGCTCCGGGGATACTTCCCAACCCCCCTAAAACAATCACTCCTAAACCTTTTAATCCGAAAGCAATACCGAAATAGGGGCCAGCGATACTAACACTAGAACCGACTAAAGTTCCTGCTAAACCTGCCAAGGCACCACTGATAAAAAAGGTAATCACGATAAATTTTTCGGGATTGATCCCCAACAAACTGGCCGTGGTGACATCTTCAGCTACCGCTTGTAAAGCTTTGCCCATTTTGGTAAAATTAACCCAATAAGTTAGTAAAGCTACCATAACTGCTGAAACCAGAAAAATAATAATCTGAATTGTGCGAATTGCCACGGGGCGATCGGCTGTACCGAAATTAATTGCGGGGGGAAGATTGCCATAAATCCCATCGGGAAAAGTATAAATTTCTGCCCCGACTAAGTATTGAATAACATTGACAATCACCACCGCTGCCCCTAGGCTAGAAACCAAAGTTAAGAGAGAATCGGAACCCCGTACCCGGAGAGGTTTAAAGGCCAATCTTTCCAGAAGAACCGAGGTGAAACCTGAAAGGATACAGCCTAACAAAAGTGCTAAAAAAAAGGGTAAGGAAAAGGGTAATTTGGCATTAGCTAATAAACCATTAAAACCGAAAACTCCCCCCGCTAGAGCATAGGTAAAATAGGCTCCGAGGGTAAAAATTGCGCCATGGGCAAAATTGATAATACCTAAAATGGAAAAAATCAAAGTGTAACCGAGGGCAAAAATAGCATAGACACTACCGATCGATAAACCGTTTAAAACCTGTTGAAAAATTGTTACTAGATCCATTGTCAGGGTTAGCTAGGGTAACTTTTGATTATAACCGACGGTTGCCACCACATCTGGTAAAGGACGCTGGAGTTTATATAACCAGAATAAACCGAAAAGACCGACGGCAATCGCTCCTAAACTAATTATTTGCGCCATTTTCAGCGGCCCAAACATTAAACTATCGGTGCGTAGTCCCTCGATCCAGAATCTACCTAGACTGTAGGCGATAAAATAGACTAGGGTAAGGGTGCCAATTTTTAATTTACTGGGGTGTTTTAAACCCCAGAAAAACAGATAGATGAGTAGGGCAAAAACTGCCAGATTCCAGAGAGATTCGTAGAGAAAGGTGGGGTGAAAATAATCGACGGCGATATATTCTAAAGGACGACTAGCCGGAGGAATAAACAACCGCCAGGGTAAATTAGTCGGACTGCCAAAAGCTTCCGAATTAAAAAAGTTCCCCCAACGTCCGATCGCTTGACCGAGAATAACTGAAGGTGCGACTAGATCGAGTAATTGCCAAAGAGAAACCCGATTAATGCGGGCAAAGATTAGGGCCGCCAGCAAACCCCCGATAATTGCCCCGTGAATAGCGATACCTCCCTTCCAAATGGCGATAATATCAGCAGGATTTGGCGCGTATTCTTGCCACTGAAAGAGAACATAGTACAGACGGGCTGCAGGTATAGCCCCCACTACTAACCAAATGGCCAAATCAGCGATTAAATCCGGATCGATCGCTCTTTTTTGGGCGAGGTACTGGGAGAGGGTGACACCCAATAATACCGCCATAGCGATGAGAAATCCATACCAGCGCACCGAAATCGGTCCGACCTCCCAGAGAATCGGGCCGGGGGACTGAAAGACAAAACCTAAGAGCATAAAATTATTAAGAATAAAAAATTTTATCTTTCCTATAGTATCTTATGTTATGATCAGATACAGTCCTATGTTTGCGGATGTGGCGGAATTGGTAGACGCGCTAGATTTAGGTTCTAGTATCTTTTCGATGTGTGGGTTCGAGTCCCTCCATCCGCATTAACCCCGGGGTCGATGAAGTGTAACCTAATTTGGTGTTGACGACCGACGACCCAAGAGGGAAAACTTGTTGATTTCCATTGTTGAGACTCCGATTCGGGAGATTGGTATGAGATTTAACGTCGAAAAATCTTCCTTTTATTTTTTCAGCTGACTTCTTACCCAATTCCGAAACGCTTGTACTAACTCTAGGTAATCCAATGTTTCAGCTTGTTGTAAAAATGTATAGCAGTTTTCATCAGAATGAGGTATGGGCAAGGGGCTTAAACCCCTTGTTGGCAAAACTTGTCAATACCTCAGTAACGTGAAAAGCGCTATAGATGGCGTTCGTAGGGAGAAACTTGAAGCAACAAAGGTAAAACATCGTCAGAAAAAGCTGGACTGGAAAGCACTGTCAAAAGATGTCTAAGAAAATCCCGAGGCAAGATTAAGAGACAGAGCCGAGAAGTTTGGAGTGAGACCAAGTGCCATTTGCTATGCCTTAAAAAAAATGAAAGTTACCAGAAAAAAGAAGGAACTTCGTTATAGAGAAAGAAACCGAGAAGAAAGAAT
>NZ_JAJTDH010000158.1:0-1681 GCF_021300285.1 Microcystis sp. 49638_E5
GATTAAAAGGAGAGGCTATGGATTTAGAAACTTTAAAAACTTTAGTCTTAGATGTTTATTAAATTGGCATTTTGCTAGTTGATTTTACATGGTAAGTTCGGAAGAACCAAAATTTTTAATCGTCTTATTATCTTCCCGAACAGCGATCGCTAAACCAGCCCTAAAATAAGGTCGAGAAAAAGAAATCGCTTGAGCGCGTTCGGCGGTGATGGTCATGCCACTAATAGCGGCTTCCACTGTTCTCGCTTGTAGAGCCGGAATAATGCCATCAAAGGGTAAATTTCTAAAGTCAATGTTGAGATCAGCTTCCTCTCCAATCGCTCGCATTAAATCGATATCAAACCCGGTTAATTGTCCCCCTTGTTGAAATTCAAAGGGCGGAAAAGTCGCTTCTGTGGCGACTCGAAAAGGATTAGGAGGAGTCTGGGAAAAAGCGGGAATAACACTTAATCCTAGCGCCAAGACTAATCCTAACAAGGCAAAGATAACTCTCTGTACCGCCCGCCCTCGCCAAAATTTAATCATTTTTTAATTGTTTCTCCTTGATTTTTTTGCTCAATTAAGTTAGTAATTTCGTCCTACTTCCCACCCAAGACAGATGTAGAGAGACTATTTGAGTATTATGATTATTCCTCTTGATAAAATGTCGTCAAGGATACAATCTAGCAGAAACTAATCTGGATACTTTTATACAGAATGTAAAATTTTTTACGAGAGGACATCATGACCACTACCACCCCTGTGATTGTTAGTGAAGGTTTACGCAAAAGTTACGGCTCTTTAGAGGTACTCAAAGGAGTTACAGGCACTCTTTATCAAGGGGATGTGGTATCGGTAATCGGTCCCTCTGGCTGCGGCAAAAGTACCTTTTTACGCTGTCTCAATCGTTTGGAAACAATTAACGGCGGCCGCTTGGAGGTGATGGGAATTGACATCTCTTCCCCGAAGTTAAATCAATCGGTCCTGCGTAACTTACGCAGCCGGGTAAGTATGGTGTTTCAACACTTTAATCTTTTTCCCCATCTCACCGTTTTACAAAACTTGATGTTGGCCCCCAAGCAAGTGTTACACCACCCGGAAAATGAGGCTAAAGATACGGCAATTCATTATCTGGAAAAGGTGGGATTGGCCCCAAAAGCCGATGTTTATCCCGACCAATTATCGGGAGGACAAAAACAACGGGTGGCGATCGCTCGCAGTCTCTGCATGAAACCAGAGGTGATTTTATTTGATGAACCCACTTCGGCCCTGGATCCGGAATTAGTCGGGGAAGTGTTAAACGTTATGCGTCAATTGGCCAATGACGGTATGACTATGGTAGTCGTCACTCACGAAATGCAGTTCGCCAAGGAAGTCTCTAACAAGGTTTTGTTCTTTAATCAAGGTGTCATCGAAGAAGCAGGTGATCCCGACACTTTCTTTAATAATCCCCACAGCGAGCGCTTACAAGCCTTTTTAAGTCGCATCAATAGTAATTAGGGTTGGCTGAAAAAGTTTGTCGGTGGGGTTATAGAATAACCGATTACACCACTTTTTAGCGGAATCTCCTTGGTCAGCTGTGAACGTGATTGACATCCTCGCCGCCCTAAAAGTGCGGCGATTCCTAAACCTCACGATTTAAGTTTCTGCTTCCACCACCGTCGCATACCACAGTTAAAAAACCATGTACTGTCTTACACAG
>NZ_JAJTDH010000158.1:1699-6333 GCF_021300285.1 Microcystis sp. 49638_E5
AGCCGAGTTTTCAAGGTGCTGCGCCGTCCACTTGGTTTTCGAGACTGGCCTTTTAATTCTAACGTAAAGCCAACCTAGAACGGCGGGGTTTCAGACCCAAAATTTCCGATGAACCAATGCCGCCAGACGGAAATACCCCGAGGATTTTCGCTGATTGTCGATGACCGAGGACATCGAAAAAGCCGCAATCTGAGCACTGGAGTTGGGAGGCAGTACTTGGGAGAAATTGGCAAAACAGACAGTAGAGTTGGCTGTATAGTGATCGCTAACCTGATGATCACCGATGATGTCATTAGTCTCTATAGTCAGCGATTCCCTCTGTAGCGATGTTTTTGATGGTTTTCTGCTGCGAAACAAGCTATAATGGTCGAAAAGTCAAATTTGAAAAATTTTGCTTCCAACCCTATCGGCGTAAGGATTTCAGGAGTTGGCACCCAGTAGTACATTAGCTTTGAATTGCTTTAACTGAGTCTCTGTAAGACTTTCGGCTATAGCTAGTACATTCATAGGGGGAAAGTTTAGTTATGTTCTACTTGGAACACAATCAAATTAAATCAACCCTTGCAATTTCATATTGAAGCGACAATGAAAGCAATAACCTCAATTCTTGACACCAGAGCCGAGCAAACCCCCAATCAGTTAGCCTACATCTTTCTTAAGGATGGTCAAAATCAAGAATCATCCATTGACTACAAAACCTTACAGCAAGAATCAAAGGCGATCGCTGATAGCTTACTTTCTCTTTGCCACCAAGGTGATCGCGCTTTATTACTTTATCCCCAAGGTTTAGAATTTATTACAGCTTTTTTGGGGTGTCTATATGCTGGGATTGTTGCGGTTCCCGCTTACCCACCAAAGCGTAATCAAAAAATGTCTCGATTACTAGCAATTATTGAAGATTCTCGCCCTCAAATTATTCTGACAACCAGTTCACTTTTAGAGAAAATTAAGTCAACACTTGAATCTTTTTTAGACTTATCAGTAACCAGACTTTTGGTGACAGACAATGTGAATAATAACCAAGACTTTAAATTGCATCTTCCCAGGATTAGCGGTGATACCCTAGCATTTCTTCAATACACATCAGGTTCAACCGGTGCGCCGAAAGGAGTCATGATTTCCCATGACAACGTTGCCCATAATTCTGCTTACATTCAAAAAGCATTTCAACTGACAGGAAAAAGTGTTTCTATGACCTGGTTGCCCAGTTTCCATGACATGGGTTTAATTGATGGTATTATTCAACCGCTTTATACAGGTTTTTTAGGTGTTGTTATGTCGCCTGAATCTTTTTTAAAAAATCCAATGCTTTGGTTGGAAGCAATTACTAAATATCAAGCTACTCATAGCGGCGGTCCAAATTTAGGCTATGAATTATGTGTGCAGAGAATTACGTCTGAACAACAAGAAATGCTTGATCTCAGTAGTTGGATCAGTGCCTACAATGGAGCCGAGCCAATACGACGAAAAACGATGGAAAACTTTATTAACAAGTTTCAATCTTCTGGGTTTCAATCTCGATATTTTTATCCCTGTTACGGCATGGCAGAAGCCACACTAATGATTTCTGGAGGTAATATCGAAGATGAGCCAGTTTACTTAAATGTTCAATCAGAATCCTTAGAGAATAATCAGGTAGTAGAAGCGGAGAAAGACAGTAAAAATTATCAGGAACTTGTCGGTTGCGGCCATGTCTGGGAAAATATGGCAGTAAAAATTGTCGATCCTGAAAGTTGTTTAGAATGTGATGAAAATCAAGTGGGAGAAATTTGGGTTTCGGGTTCTAGTGTTGCCCAAGGATATTGGCAACAAGAAGAAAAAACGATCGCAACTTTTCAGGCTAAATTAGCTGATGGGGATCAAGGAAATTTTCTCCGAACAGGTGATTTAGGTTTTAGGCGAGAAGGAGAACTATTTATCACGGGAAGAATCAAAGATGTCATCATTATTTGGGGACGAAATCATTACCCCCAAGACATTGAATATTCTGTACAACAAAGTCATCAGGCTCTGCGTTTAGACTCTGGGGCAGCTTTTACAATAGAAGTAGATAATCAAGACAAATTGGTGATTGTTCAGGAAGTAGAGCGTACCTATTTAAGCAAGTTAAATGTCAATGAAGTTTTCTCGGCTATTCGTGAAGCCGTTGCTCTCCATCATGCCTTACAGGTTTATGCGATCGCATTAATTAAACCCGCAAGTATTCTCAAAACCTCTAGCGGTAAAATTCAACGCCAGGCTTGTCGTCATGCTTTTCTCACAAACAGGCTGGCGATTGTTGTACAATGGCAACAAAATAAGTTATCATGACGGGTGTTTGTTTTTGTTTGCAAATGTTTTGGTGGTAACTTGTTTTTATGAGTCGAGAAAAAATTGAACAGTGGCTAACAGATAGGCTGGCAAGTCTTCTAGGTGTAGATAGGGAAGACATTGATTTAGAAAAATCTATTTTCACCTATGGACTAGATTCTTCCGTTGCCTTGAGTCTTACTGGCGAGTTGGAAGCTATGCTTGGTTTAGAGCTAGACCCAATTTTATTTTGGGAATATCCCAAAATTAGTGAATTATCTGAATATTTAGTAGCTGAACTAGCTCAAAAATAGGGGTGACTTTAATCATGAATGGGAACAAAGTTTTATTTAATCCTTTTGATGCAGAATTTCAGGCTAATCCCTATCCTGTGTTTGCGCAGCTTCGTCAAGAAGATCCTATCCACAAAAGTATTTTTGGAACATGGATTATTACTCGTTATGCCGATGCCCTTACTATTTTAAATGATAAGCGATTCCAAGTAGATAATTTTCCTGAACGCCTTCAGCTAAAAAGTGCCTATCTCAAAGAAGATAATCTAGACATTCTTGCACAAACTACTGATAAATGGTTGTTTTTTTTGGAACCACCCGATCATACTCGAATTAAAAATGCACTAATTCCATCCTTTTCTAGAGCCTCGCTCAATGCTATGCGTCCTAAAATTCAGGCAATTGTTGACGATTTACTGGATAGATTTGCCCCAAGGGGAGAGATGGAAATCATAGCAGATTTTGCGACCCCTCTTCCTGCTTTTGCGATTACTAAAATATTAGGTTTACCGATTGAAGATTATCAACAATTAATTCGATGGTCTGCTAAGACCGTTTTCATTTTTGATCAACCAGTATCTTTGGAAGAATATAAAGAGCAAAATCAAATTCTCATTGAACATAGAGCCTATTTTGCTCAAAAAGTAGCTGAATATAAAAGACAACCAAACGACGGTTTGATCAGCCAGTTAGCTAATTATAAAGATAATATCAATGCCCTAACAGAAGATGAAATAATTAGCACTTCTATTCTGTTAATTGCCACATCCCAGGAATCAATGAAAGGACTACTGAGTAATGGTCTTTTAGCCCTTTTAAAACACCCACAAAGTTTAGAATATGTAAGACAAAATCCTGGTAATATTGAAAATATTGTCGAAGAATTGCTACGTTATGATAGTCCTATTCAGTATGTCTCTCGTCGAGCAATAGAAGACGTTGAGGTTTCAGGAAAAATTATTCATCGTGGGGAGTATGTCGTTATCTATCTCGGTGCAGTAAACCATGACCCTGAATACTTTTCTAATCCCCAAAAACTGGATTTCAGTCGTCGCAAACCTAATTTGGGTTTTGGCGGTGGCCTTCACTATTGCATAGGAATGTTTTTAGCCAGGCTTCAAGTGCAAATCGCCCTAAATGCCATAGTGCAACGTTTGCCAGATATTTGCCTTAATACAGATAAATTAGACTGGTGCGAAAGCAAGATTTCAAGAAGATTAAAAACTCTTCCTGTCAAATTTACTCCTCTTGCTTAATCTCAAGGTTAATTTTAAAAAAGCGATCGCTATTTTCAGTTAAATAACGATCAACTCTCCCTCAATTTAGCTTGATTGTCTTGATTGTGTTAGATAGAAGCAGAAAAAAGCTGCATTGAAACACAAACACACATCAAGATGCGATAATTGCCGTTCAAGATATGATACAAGCGTATATCGCTCTTATAACTTTAATTCGTCCCATGACAATACAGTCGTAAGGTTTGCTTGTCCGGTAAGGGTAATAGTTTTCCCCTCGGCATCTACAGTGATGCTGGTAAGATAACGAGCACCAGGTTTTTCCCACTGTTTAACAATCTGACCTTTGGCATCATAAGCAACGATAGCCATAGCCATCCTGTTGTCGGTATAACTATACGCCCAATAAGTGTAGCCATTCCACTGAATTACGGGAGCGCCAGATGGAGTAAAACTAAAGGGGGAATGAAAACCTTGAGGAATTGTAGGTGCATTGGCTGGGGGTACTGTAACAACAATCGGAGCCGTTAAAGAAGTCGCGGTAGTATCGTAAAACAACAAATCAGTGTAATCATTGCCGCCAAAGTTACCCGGAACAATTAACTTCCAGGTCTTACGCCAGTCTGTGTGCTTTTTCAGGAATGCGATATTGCCACTACCATCCGTTGTGTAAAATTCGCCTTCCCCAGTATTTGGAGTAGTCGGATCGTAAAACAACAAATCAGTGTAATTATTGCCGCCAAAGTTACCCGGAACAATTAACTGCCAGGTCTTACGCCAGCCTGTGTGCTTTTTCAGGAATGCGATATTGCCACTA
>NZ_JAJTDH010000074.1:0-27084 GCF_021300285.1 Microcystis sp. 49638_E5
AGCCGTAAACTTGATTAACAATCGTCCTCGAAAATGTCTTGACTATCGTACCCCGAATGAGGTATTCTATAAAGATAGATCAGACAGTGATGCAATTCAGACTTGAATTGGCCGATTATGATGTTTTTTACGCCAAATTATCCAAATACGAGGACAAAAAAACCGCTACGGGAGGAGGGGAGTCTCCCTATGATGCCGCCCGACTTCAAAAAACGGCTGAATGTATTGCTGAATTTTTACCGGATAAGAGCGTTCGCATTTTAGATATTGGCTGTGCCAATGGTGGTTTATTAGGCTATCTTAAAAAACTAGGATATAACAATTTATGTGGTTTAGATCCATCTCCTGCTTGTGTTGAGAATACAAAACAGCTTTACGGAATAGAAGCTTATGCTGGTTCTATTTTTACGCCGCCTCAAGATTTAGGAGATTTTGATCTTGTCATTCTTTCTCATGTGTTAGAGCATATACAGGATCTGAAATTTTCTGTAAAATTAATAGAACAATTAATAAAAGTAGGGGGATATCTATATGTAGAAGTTCCCAATGCCTCGGGATATGTTGATCATGTTTTTGCCCCTTTTCAAGATTTTAATACTGAACATATTAATCATTTTTATCATCCCCATTTGTCAAATTTATTAATTCAATTTGGATTGACCAATAAGTTAATCGGAGAAAAAGTTTTTGATGTCTCTCCGGGGATGTCTTATCCAGCCATTTATAGCTTTTGGCAGAAGCAAGAGTCTAATTCATCGGAATTGGTAATTGCTCAGGACAAAATGCTCAAACAAAGAATCCTGCTTTATATTGAAAGCTCCAAAAAAATTATGACTGATATTGATCTTAAATTACAGTCAGTGTTAGAGGATGCTGCCGATGTTATTGTTTGGGGAACGGGACAATTAGCCATGAAACTACTGGCCGAAACTTCACTGGCAAAAGCCAATATAGTTGCTTTTGTTGATGGAAATCCCATTAATCAAGGTAGTGTTATTTCAGGGATTACGGTACTATCACCTCATGAAATTCAATTAAGAGAGATGAGACAGCCGATTATTGTAACCTCAATTTTATCTCAAGAAGCTATTTACAATGCTATCCAAAAAATGGCTCTGCCTAACCAGGTTATTTTATTGAGATGAGCAAAGGCGAACTTAGCAATTAGTTCACCTTTTTCTCAAAATTAAAGACCCCGTTGATAGATAATCTTTCTGAGACTATCATTAGTTGAATAAGGGCTATCAATGGAGTCAATCATAATGGGTTCATCCTTGTTACAAGCCCTAGTTAATATTTCTCCTGACATTAACTCCCGGCAAGAAATCTGTCCTTTCTGGAGGGGAACCGCTAAATATAAATCTTCATTGATGCGGTCATGGTTGAGAATGTAACCTTCTGGCAAATCTCTTTTAGCATAAACCCCTCGAACCAGCGCATCAAGATACTTAATTTCTCTTTCAGGGGGCATTCTTTTTTGAGTACCAGGCGCGCCACACATTTCCTTAGCTTTTTGAAAAGCTTTAAACCAAATATCGACCTGTTCGGGTAAGGAACAATAAGGAGAGACAGGGACTCCATCCATCTCAATATCGATATGCCTTTCAAAAGTTCTCGCACCCTTAGCGTAGGCTATCAGCATTGAGGATGTCCAATCAGTATATTCATGGGTTGAAAAACCAATGACATGATTGGGGTAGCGATTTTTTAAATAATCAATTTGATTCATCTCTAGCTCAGAATCTTCGGAAGGGTAGAGAGAAACACAATGGTTAATAGCCAAAGGAACATTACGATTTTCAAAGAAGATGACTAAATCATCTATGTCCTTGAGAGAAGAACCTCCCGTTGACACAATTACCGGTTTGCGAGTTTCGGCGATTTTCTCAATTAAAAACCAGTCGTTGAGATCTGAACTAGCGATTTTAATAATGGGGATCCCCAGTTCAACACAAAGATTAACAGACTTTTCATCAAAAGGAGTCGCCATCGGAATACATCCACCTTGACGTACTGCTTTCACTAGAGTTGCGTAATCATCTTCTGTCATTTTTGTATCGAGAGTTTTTTTGATATAGCGAATATCAGTCCTGTCCCGAAAATCTCGATGAATGAAATTGTCCACATCTCTGAATTGAAGCTTGATCGATGCTCTGACATTATTAAACCTAACAATTCTAGAGAAGTCGGTGATGATTTTTAATCCTCTCTCTAAACTCCCCCAATGATTATTGGCAAGTTCTAAAACAAAGAGTTCGTCAAAAATATCGCGGTTAATAGACATTGGATAATCCTCCTTAAAATTAGACTTTATTATTCCCTTGCATGAAAAGCTAATGCTTGATTAGACCTATCAATTCGGGAAAACTATAAATTTTACATAACTGCTCGGAAGTTTCAGATTCGTGTACTTTTCCATAGCCATAGGTGGCGGCAATGAAACTAAGTCCACAGGATTTGGCTGCCTGAGCATCATCACGAGAATCTCCCACCAAGATAGCAGATTGTTGATTGATTTGATACTTTGTCAAGATATGTTGACAAATTGCCGATTTAGAGGAATAGGGATGAGTTCCCGTATCTGGAGATATAACATCGGCAAAAAAATGTAGCATCTGGAGATGATCTAAAATCTTAAAGGTTGGGTGGCTAGGCTTGTTAGTAACAATAAACATTGTAATATTAAAGTCGGACAATTGGCAAAGAGTTTCCACAACTCCTTCATAGATATCAGTTTTTTCCCAACCTTCACTATCGTAGCTTTTGCGAAACTCCCGGGTTAAATCATCAATCAAATCTAGATCAGCATTGCCGATTATCTGTTTGAACATTTCGGCCACAGGGGGGCCAATTAAGCTTGTAGAAATCTGATCTAGAGCAAAGTCTGGAAGTACAGATGACAACGCCTTTGTTAGAGAATATTTAATTCCCCTTGACGAATTAATGAGTGTACCATCTAGATCAAAAAATATGTTTTGGATTTTCATATCAGTTTTAAGGTTTATAGGCAATAATCCCAACTCCCTCCCGACCATCATCTTGAGCATCAGGTAAGTAATCGATACGGGAAATGAACCCTTTTCTCTCAACTATAAGACCCATCTGGGTACAGACACGCGCTAATATATCTGGATCTAGAGTATGAAAAAAGTTAGGCAAATTGGGAGCCAGTTCTGTGGGCATAAATTGGGGAAAGTTATCAATTTGTCCTGGCCAAAAATCGCCCCGATGCTTTCTTTCTTCATAGATAGGTAAAAATGATTTTAAAAATCTATTATAGGGAGTATCGGCAATCAAATAAACTCGACCCCCAGAACAAAGCCAACGGGACATATTACGGACTGATTGCTCAATTTCCGTCCCGGTTAAAAAGTGTAGGACTCTTGAGCAAAGGATGGCTCCCAAACTTTCCTCCTCCAGATTAATCTGATCGGGTAAAGAGCCTTGTAACAATCTAAGACGATTTTTTTGGTGAGAAGGTGTTTTTTGAAGACAAATTTCTAGATGCCGCCGATCTGGATCACAGGCAATCACTTCCGCTCCTGTTGCTAAAGCCGCTAAACTTGCGATCCCGTAAGCTGCTCCGATATCAAGACAAGCTTTGGGAGCCAAGGGAGCAAACTTGACAAAAGCTTCGGTATAAGGATCTATCCAAGCAGTCATAAACCCCATCAAGTTTAGGGTGGGGATGAGCATTTCAGAAACGGGATCAGGCATCTCTACAGAGTTAGACGACATTGAATTGAGTTTCTCCTCAAATTAACGGCAATTAGGCTTCGCTGGTAAAGCGAGAATTGGGAATAGCATAAAAAACTGACTCTAGACCATTCTCACCATGAGGTATAAGAAAATAAGAGTAATCACTGCATATACTATTTACCAATAAGGGAAGTCTCCATAAATGATCCTGTAAATGATAAGTTGAAATAGCCAAGATAGGAGTATATTTCTCGATTATGTTACTTGCTCCCAGAATAGTATCGATTTCTGCACCTTCAATATCCATCTTGATAAATGTTGGTGCTTCATCAGCAATAGTTTCATCAAGGGGAACTACATCTACTTCTAAGTTTCCTTGACTGGAAATTGCCGATCCTTCTGAACCGGCCGCTAAAAATCTCAGTTTTTCTCGTTCTTTACCTGTAGCATTTTGGTAAATTATCACCTTGTCTTGAAGCTGATGATCTAAATTAGAAAGATATGCTTTTAAGTTTTTTACATTAATTGGATCGGGTTCAAAACAAATTATTTTCTCAATTGAATCTCCCTGAAGATCAATAAATGTCTTCAGCGTATCACCATCAAAAGTGCCACAATCTACAAAAACTTCTTTTTTTAAAAGAGGCCTTAGGAAACTCGGGAAATATTGTATTTCCTGAGACGAAAATAAACCATCAGACTCTAGCAAAATTCGCCACTTAATCTGCTTCAAATATTCCCGCTTAGATTCTGTATCTTGCCAAAGATCAAAAGCTGCGATAACATCCCCCGCTTGTTCATAAATTTTGTGAGGTAAGTCAAGATAAAAATGAGGCAAAAATTCTTGTGGATGGCACCAAAAAAAGACGGCACACAGGGCAACATTTTGACACCCTAATTGATGTAATTGCTCCTGAATCAAATTCAGGCTATTCTCTCGATTAAAGACGGTAATAAGGAATAAAGCATTTTGACCATAATTAAGAGCAGCAATTTCAGGGGAAAGAACCTCAACTCCCTCAAGTTTTGTATTCCAGATAGCCGCATTATTATCAGCAAAAGCCACTGGTTCTATGCCAATCTTCCGTAAACCTTTAAGACACTTTCTTCCTAAGTTGCCAGAGCCAAATAAAACAACTTGTCCTTGAGATTTTTCTAACAACCCGCCAAAAACAGAGGTTTCATAATTGATGACGGCATCAATCGGCTTTGCTAGAAGGTTTTTAAGATCAACTAATAAGTCGGAAGTCATAGGCTGTTAAGTATCTAATGTATTGGTTAAGGTTGGGTAAAGCGAGAATTAGGAATAGCATAAAAAATGACATCTTGACCATCGTGCAGATGGGGTTCAAGAAAGAAAGAATAATCTTGGCACATACTCTTGATTAATAAGGGAATTCGCCATAAATGATCCTGTTGGTGATAAACTGAAATTGCCAAAATTGGGGAATGATTCTTGATAATCTCTCTTGCTCCCATAATTGCATCTATTTCCGCCCCCTCAATATCCATTTTAATAAAGGTTGGTGCTTCATTAGCTAGAACTTCATCAAGAGAAATTGCTTCTATTTCTAAAGTTCCTTTGCTGGAAATTGCAGATGCACCCGAACCTGTTGCTGAAAATCTTAGCTTTTCTCGTTGCTTGCCTACTGCATTTTGATAAATAATTATTCTATCTCGAATTGTGCTATCTAAATTAGATAGAGAATGCTGGAGCTTTTCAACATTCTGAGGATCGGGTTCAAAACAAATTACTTTTCCTATAGCACCCGCATTGATAGCCGCTAAAGATTGAACGGTATCCCCATCAAAAGCACCACAATCAATAAACACTTCTTGGTTGATTACAGATAACAAAAAACCAGGGAAATAAGTGATCTCTTTGTAAGCTGACAAGCAGTCAAAATCTAATAATATTCTAGATTTTAGTTGATTAAGATATTGTTCTTTTGAGTAGTCATCTTGTAGAATCATAAAAGCGGCGATGACATCCTCGGCTTGTTCATAAATTTTGTGAGGCAAATCGATGAAATAGTAAGGTAAAAAAAACTGATTATATCGCCAGAAAAGAGCGATAAAAGAAGCGACATTGAGAAAACCTATTTTTTGTAATTGATTTCTAATTGTGATAAAACTGCGGTCTCTTCCTATACTCCAAATAGCCACTAGGAATAAGACATTATCGCCATATTTTTTCATCACAGTTTCAGGAGAAAGAACCTCAACCCCTTCAATCTTTGTATTCCAGATAGCCGCATTATTATCAGCAAAAGCCACTGGTTCTATGCCAACACTCCGCAAACCAGCAAGACACTTTTTGCCTAAGTTGCCAGCACCAAACAACACAATCTGTCCTTGAGATTTTTCGAGCAATTGCTCGAAAAGAGAACTTTCATAATCTTTTATAGAAGCAATTGGTTTTTTGAGTAAATTTTCTAATTCGAGTAATAAAGAAGAAGACATAAGTTACCATCTTAGGGAAATAAAGCTAGTCTCGCCCAATTACTTAGTGTAACAGGGTAACAAAGATTCTAGTGTTTGTTCGTCGGGCAGTTTAAACGGGATTGTTGCTCAGGGTACACCAGATTACTATCCTTGTCAAGGATAATCTATAAAATTGCTAAATAGACTCAATAGAGTCATAATAATCATAATCAACTGGATTTATGGCATCAAAACAATGATTAGAGTTGCCGATTATATCGCCCAAACCCTTGTCAATCAAGGCGTTCATCATATTTTCTTAGTGACAGGTGGCGGCGCCATGCACCTCAACGATGCCATCGGGCGATGCCAAGGCTTGAGTTATATTTGTTGTCACCATGAACAAGCCTGTGCCATGGCGGCAGAAGCTTATGCTAGAGTTACTGGCAAGATCGGGTGTATTAATGTCACCACCGGACCGGGGGGTATTAATGCCTTAAATGGAGTTTTTGGTGCTTGGACAGATTCTATTCCTATGCTGATAGTATCGGGACAGGTGAAGCGAGAAACCTGCCTAGCAACCTACAACCTTCCTCAGTTGAGACAACTGGGGGATCAGGAAGCAGATATTGTTAGCATGGTTAAAGGAATTACGAAGTATGCCGTTCTGATTGATGATCCCCAATCGATTCGATTCCATTTAGAAAAAGCTCTACATTTAGCTGTTTCCGGTCGTCCGGGCCCTTGCTGGATTGATGTTCCCATTGACGTACAATCCAGTAAAATTGATGAAAGTCAATTACAAGGTTACGACCCCTCAGAGGATGGAGAACTATGGGATTTACCGTTAATTCAACAACAATGCCGTGAGGTAATTAGTCGGCTGAAAAACTCTCCCAGACCTGTGATTATGGCAGGCAGCGGTGTGCGAATTGGCGGTGCTGTTGAAATTTTTGAGAAAGTTATCCAAAGGTTGGGAATCCCAGTTACTACGGCTTGGACTCATGATATAATCGCCTCTGATAATCCTTTGTATTGTGGTCGTCCTGGTACAATTGGTGATCGCCCTGGCAATTTTACCGTTCAAAATGCAGAAACTGTACTGATTCTTGGGAGCCGTCTAAATATTCGTCAAGTCAGTTACAATTGGCAGTCTTTTGCTCGCTGTGCCTTTAAGATTCAAGTGGATGCTGATCAAGCAGAATTAGACAAACCGACAGTTAAACCTGACCTCCCAATTCATTGTGATGTGAAAGTTTTTCTGGAAGAATTAAACCGCCAATTGGATGAAGATAATTTCGACCCCGAAAGTCATTCTGATTGGTTGGCTTGGTGCCAAGAAAGGGTTCAACGTTATCCGATCTTTTTACCCCAAAAACATCAGTCCCAAGAAAATGCCATTAATCCCTATCATTTGATGAATACCTTATTTAAGTGTTTAGATAAGGATGATGTGATTGTCTGTGGTGATGGGATGGCCTGTGTTGTTACTTTTCAGTCAGCAATTATCCAAAAAGGACAAAAATTGTTTTCTAACTCTGGCAGTGCCTCAATGGGGTACGATCTGCCGGCTGCCGTGGGGGCAGCCATCGCTCAACAAGGCAAACGGGTTATCTGTTTTGCTGGAGATGGTAGTCTTCAGATGAATATCCAAGAACTCCAAACCGTCGTCCACCACCAACTTCCTATCAAAATCTTTGTTCTTAATAATGGTGGTTATCTATCGATTAGAGCAACACAGATTAACTTTTTTGGCAAGCTAGTTGGGGAAAGCTCTCAGAGTGGCGTGTCCTTTCCTGATATTGTTAAAGTTGCTGAAGCTTATGGCATTCCTGCGACAAGAATTAATTCTCCTGATTTTCAGTCTCAACTGATCGAGGTACTTGAGCAACCCGGTCCAGTGGTGTGTGAAATCATGTTAGATACCCAACAGTTATTTGAGCCTAAATTGAGTTCAAGACAACTACCTGATGGCAAAATGGTTTCATCCCCCCTAGAGGATATGGCTCCTTTCTTAGATAGGGAAGAACTCTTGAGCAATTTATTAATTCCACCGGTGGAGAATTAATGATTAGAAAATACTTCCCTCACCGGACAGAATCTTATTATTTTATTGATGGATGGTTCACTTGTAAGTAATGTATATTCTCAAAAAGGCTAAATTGGTTAACCTGATTAAAAAACATAAATTTGCCCGTTTTTTGCTGGTTGGTGCAATAAATACCCTGTTTGGTTATTTTTTATATGGTAGTCTTATACTGATAGGACTAAATTATAAGTACGCTGTCTTGCTGGCTACCATTCTGGGAGTTTTATTTAACTTTCAAACCACGGGAAAGTTAGTTTTTGGTAGCAAAAACAACAAATTGATTTTTCGTTTTGTCTTAGTTTATGTGGTGACTTTTCTCTTGAACGTTGAGGCCCTGAGAATTGTTGATGCTATTGATATTGGCATCGAGCAAAAAACTAAAATGTTAATCGCGGGTGCTATCTTGGTTCTTCCCATGGCTGTCATCTCTTTTATTTTAATGAAACTATTTGTTTTTAGGGAAGGATCACAATGAAAAAAATTACTGTAATGACCCCTTGTTATAATGAAGAAGGAAATATTGAAGACCTTTACCTGCGAGTTAAAGAAGTCTTTAATCAGTTACCTAACTATGAGTATGAACATCTTTTTATCGATAACGCTTCCCAAGATCAAACTGTAGATGAATTAAAAAAAATTGCTCAAAAAGACCCCGGGGTAAAGGTCATCGTCAATGCTAGAAATTTCGGTCCCGTTCGTTCTGGTTACTATGGGATTCTTCAGTGTTACGGAGATGCGGTTATTCCTATTGTAGCAGATCTGCAAGATCCTCCCGAATTAATCCTAGAATTTGTCAAGAAGTGGGAAGAAGGCTATAAAGTTGTTAAAGCGGTTAAAACTCCGATGAAAGAAGGGGCTTTTTTCTATTTTGCTAGACAAATTTTTTATTATTTAATGGATAATCTTTCAGATATAAGAGTTACTAGAAATTTTACAGGTTTCGGGTTATACGATCAGAAAGTCATCAATGTTCTACGAGAGATTAACGATCCCTATCCCTATTTTAGGGGACTCATTGAAGAGTTGGGTTTTGAAAGTTTCTCTTTTGAGTATCAACAACAACGGCGAAAACGGGGTATTAGTAGTTACAACTTCTATCGATACTATAGCGATGCGATGCTGGGTATTACCAGTCACTCCCAAGTTCCCCTCAGACTGGCCACCATGTTAGGCTTTGCTTTGTCCCTCTTGAGTTTGCTAGTGGCGTTAGGTTATTTAATCGCCAAATTGTTGTTCTGGGATTATTTTCCTTTAGGAACCGCACCAATCATGATCGGACTATTTTTACTCGCTTCGGTGCAGTTATTTTTTATCGGTATTATTGGGGAATATATCGGATTAATGCACATGAGAATTTTAAAAAGACCTTTAGTTGTCGAACGAGAACGGATTAACTTTTATTAATCTATAACTGTCGAACCAATGCCCTGATTCATCATGGAAAATTTTGACTTACGCTTATCTTTATTAAATACAATAGAAAACCAATCTGGATTACCTAATCTATATAGGATAAGTCTAACCATTGTATTATTCATATTTGTCGTTCTAGCACTTTCTCCTACAATCTTCAACGAGTCGAAGGTTAGTAGATTTATCTTGCAGGTTTTCTCGGAACCTGTTTTTTTAGCGTGGACGGGGTTAGCGATTCTCGCTGCTCGTTGGCCAGTTTTACTCGCGCCCTCTATTAATTCGGATGAAGATCTCTTCATTGCCGCCGCGATGAAACTGTTTAAAGATGCAGCTTTCTGGCGTTCGGTTGATACTGGCTCATCGGGTCCGCTGAATATTATACCCCTGACTATTCCTAAACTATTGAATATTCGCATCGATTACGCCAGCGCTCGAGTTATCGGCTTATTTTTAGTTATTCTGTCCGTTATTTTTTTCTATTACTCGCTTAAATATTTATACGATAATCGAGTCGCCCGTATTGCGACTATCCCAGTTGTTTTATTTTTCTCCTCGGCAGTCCACAGTAATTTCGTTCACTATAGCAGCGAACATTTCCCGATCGCTATTTTAAGTGCTGCTCTTTGGATGACCTGCTACGTTTACACCCGCAAGTTTAGCGATCGCATGGTTTTTATCTTTGGTGCAGTTATCGGAATGATGCCCTACGCAAAAATGCAAGGTCTTCCCGTTGCGCTGGCAATCACTTTAATTTTCGCTCACATACTTTGGACAAAAAAAGAAAGTCTCCGACAATTTCTCAAAAGTTTAGCTACCCTCGCATTGGGCTTATTGTTGTTGTCTGCTATCAATCTCTTTTTCTTAATTCTTTTTTCAACCTCTGAGGATTTCTGGAGAAGGTATATCCTCCAGAATTTATTAATTTATGCCGACCTAAAGAACCGAACCTTCGGCGAAAAGTTCAGCCAATTTATATCAATGGCTAGTCGTGAAGGATTAAACTCAAGTTCACTATTTCAAATTACCTCGATTTTTCTCATCCCCGCAACGATTTTATTTTTCAGGGAAAGTATTGTACGGCGAAAGCTATTTTTCACAAATACTTTTATCTTCTTCTTCTACAGCCTGTTTATCCTAGTAGTTTCTATTTATGTCATCGTTCGCCCTGGTAATCATTTCCTGCATTATCTTCTTTTTCTTGTTTTCCCCTGTGGTTTTTTGATCGGTGTCATAATCGGAGAAATTTTTAAATTGTCGGAGAATAATGCTTTTTATAAACAGATACAGTTTTTGATATTGCTATTGATGATCGCGGTCATCCTCCCACAGAGCTATACTTTTATCAGAAGCAAAAACCCCTATCTCTCTCGACACCAAAAATATCTTCAGGACTATCAAACTCCCGTCGTGCAGACAATCTTGCAATACGCTTTACCGACTGATTCAATGGCGGTCTGGGGCAAGAGGAATGATCTATATGTCGAGACTGGACTGTATCCAGGAGTTAGAGACGGTTTGATTATATGGATGGCTTTTAAAGGTCCCCAGCAGGCTTATCATCTAAAAAGCTTCGCAGACGATCTATTAAAGTCAAAATCAAAGGTTTTTGTAGATGCGACAGCTGGGGATAAGTCCTATGTCGATAAGACGATTTGTCGTCGCAAGAATACGAATTGTCGTTATGATGCCTATCCCGAAATCGCCACTGTGATTGAAAATAACTATCGCATGGTGGATGAAGTTGAGGGCATTCGGATTTATGTGAGAAAATAGAGTAGTGAAAAAATGGTAGATAATCAAATTGATTTACGCTGGTGGCTACTGAGCAACTTGGCAAGTATTCAATCTTTGTCAATTATTTACAGAATATCGGTAATAGTCACTTTTATTATCTTCGTTTCTGGCTCTTCGTTACTTGGTATGATTCGATCAGGGGGCATAAATCGACTAAATCCTTATAGGGCAAGAGATTTAATTGATTAGTTCGCTCTAGATCGAAAACAATTAACAAAAATCGCCAAATGTCTTTCTCTATAAGATTTTCATTCCTTATAACCCTGTACGTTGCATAAGACAAAACGAAGAACTGGAAATCCCCTTAAAAATAACCATAATTGGTAATTCACCCAAAATAGTTTTTACTCTTTTCGTCCGACTGGCGGTTTCTTCTATACTTATTTTGATCAAAAAATACCGAGTTCTGGGTTAACACACTAGCTCATTAAATCTCTGACAGTCTCCTCTATTTCTCCCAAGTTATTTGGATTGTTGCTGCCATCGAGATATATTTTGAATCGTAAGTTATAATTACTATAATCTCATTTCTCTTTCTGATCAGGTTCGAGGTTTTATAGTTTTTAACAGCTACAAGCATTAATACTCATGGCATAAGTGAGATGCTCCCTATTGCCAACGGACAGAAGGCGATCGAAAACCGACTAACCATCATGGAAAACAAACTAACCACCATGGAAAACGGACAGAAGAATTTAGAGTTAGGGCAGTCGGGAATTAAAGGCGATATCCGAACCCTAGACGGGAAGATAGAGGGTTTAAGCTGCAAGCAGATCGAGTTAAAGTTATAGAGAACGCGACGGGGAAAACCACCGATCTCGTCGAAAAAGTCGGGGAACTGAAAAACTGGAAACAGATCGGGGTAGTAGTGATCACCGCTTCGCTCAGTTCGATCTAGTCCTAGGTTTTAACAATTACCCAAGAAGACAGCTAATAATTATCCCCAAAATACTCTAGGGAGTAACCTAAATAACCAACCTTAAAAAAACTCTCTGCTAAACTTGAGTCAGTAGATGCACCCTGATGAAAAAGGAGAGTCAAAGAAAGCTCTCCTTTTTTTTTTGAGAAAGCAATCCCGGGGGATTTAGCCGCGGTTAGCAGGTAATTTCGCCTTGCGCGCCATATCTTTGAAACCATTCAAACTTGGACCAGGGCGACGGCGAGACATACTAGGAGTAATCAAGTATTTTGTCGCAAATTCCACTTCTTGCGGCTCTACTTTACCGTTAGTAGCGGCTACGGGTGCCGGTGCGCTCACAGGAGCGGCGGGAGTTTCTTTTGCTTGCTTTTCTTTCTTAACAGAAGTTTTTTTGGTTTTTTTCTCAGCTACAGGGGCGGGAGCAGACTCGACAGCAGGCGCCGGCGCTTCCACAACAGGTGGGGCTGCTGCCGTGGTTGCTGTCGCTTTTTGTTCACCATCGGTTTCTTTTAGTTCTAGGTAAAAGTCAGATTTTTTGCCACCAAAGAGATTTTTTAACATCGGGGATCACTCCGAGAGTTGGGAAAATGTAAAAGACTAGGTATTTAAAAATTTATCATTGACCGGGATCAGGCAGCAAACAAGATTATTGTCTTGACAATTTCTCTGCTTCATCTATTTTTCTTTGGATAATCGCTACCAGAAAAAGGTTTTAAAAACAAGTTAAATTTACAAAAATTTACAAAAATTAAGGACGAGAAACCCCGACGCAAACAATGGCAAAAACTGCTAGAGACGTTGTCAGCAACGTCTCTAGATTATTTATTGGGGATTTGGTCGGATTTAGCCGGCTGCGGGTACACGGCTGCCGCTAACTCCGGGTACAGGACCACGACGAATATTGGTTTCCGTTTCGATGGGAACGAATTCAATATGATTGAGGAGGGTAGTAACAAAAGCAAAGAGTAAAAAAGGCAAAGAGAGGACGACGACTAACCCCACGGTAGCGAGGGCAAAAATTTGTCTAGTGCTACTCCAAAGAGCTAGAGTGGAAGCCAGAGTAAGAAAAATAACGATTAACCAAACGATTATTTGTCCGTAAATATCTCCGAAGGTGAGGGTGCAAACCATGCGATAGTTACGAAAATCCTTATCCATAACAGTAAACCCGTAGATAGTTAGTTATTGTTTTAGGGTAAGTCTATAATTGTCAACTTGGTCAATATTTAAAGGTTTTTATAAACACTTGTTGATAAATCTTTACAATTCTGCGCCGAGCGGGTAGCCAAATCTAGAGGTAAGAGCGGTATTGTTTGGTTGCCCTTCCGGAAAACTAAGTTGATATTATAAGAATTGCTAAGAATTGCTAAGAATTACCAAAAAACTGGCCAAAATTTTGGCGAACGCTCTTTACAATTAAGTTAGAAAGGCAAGGAGGAGCAAGCCTAATGAAAACTTTTGTTGAGCGTTATTGGTCTTGGTTTAATTGGACAACCCTAGCCATGGTTGTTCTCGGTTTCTGGTTAAGTGCCAGTTTCGTCATCGATTTAATCATTATCCCCAGCTTATCCGTAGCTGGCATGATGACACAAAATGGCTTTGCCAGTGCCGGTTACTTGCTATTTGGCATTTTTAACCATCTGGAATTAGTTTGTGCGGCGATTGTGCTGTGTAGCTTTGTTGTCTTCCACCGCTATCATACCTTAATCCATCTCCCCGAACATCGATCGCTTCTATTTGCCGGTGTTCTCTTAGTAATCACCCTAATTTACACCTATTTTCTCACTCCCAATCTGAGTGCTATGGGTTTACTGGCCCCCGTTACTGCGTCGGGAATGTCGGGAGAAATGATGTCCTTGCAGATTGGTTACTGGTTTCTAGAAGTGGTTAAAGGTTTGATAGCTTTTACCCTGTTGCGCTGGTGTTGGCGAGATGCCTTTAAGTTGGCTTAGTTTTTGATGACAAGCGGGGTTCAACCCGCTTTTTTTAGTTCTAGCAATATAATCGGCCTATTTGATTCGTGAACGGAGAGGCAGTACAACTAGGGAAGCCAAGAATAGAGGTCGTAAATATTTTACATTTCATTTAGGCAGACTAGGGACAAAAAGAATCAAGGAAATTTTTAAACCATACTTTCAGTGAGGACAAGGATTTTCTTCAGTAATGCCGATGGGGTAGGCGAATTGACAATTCCAGACACTGGCAAAGGAAAGATGGTTCTTCTCGTTTCTGTAGGGATAATTTTCTTTCCAGAAAGATAGTCTTCAAAGCCTTGCCTAGCAAGACTCCTACCAATGATAAGGGACCTGCGCTTTGATAATGTACCTTTTGGGCGAACGCAGTTCGCCCCTACATTGTGGACAAAATCCGTTACTGTAGGGGCGCAAAGCTTGCGCCCTCCGATCAATTGGGATATTATTCACAATTCTTGCAAATTAATTTCGTCTGTGAGGAAAGCTGGAAGTGTTGTTCAAAAAAGCCAAAAGAAACAGCCAGATGAGACACATATTTTCTGGAGGAATTTTCATTGCCTCCTGTGTGGGGACAGCCATACTGTGCGATGGGGTGAAAGCCATTCCTTCCCCCTTAGACATTGACGCTGCTTCTATTCGGGTATCCCAGGAAAAAATTATCATCAATTCCCCCGTGGAATTAGAGAGGACGGACAGAATTCTGACCACCAATTCCTTCTCGACAACAGAGGGATTAGCCGACAGTAATCTGCCCTCATCCTTAGAAAATAAACTAGAGAAATCTTCCCTCGATACTTTAGCAACAGAAAAGACCGGGACAATTTCAACCCTAGAAGAATGGAAGGCGAATCTAGGGACAATGCAAGCGAGTCAGCTTTTACCAGCAGGAGATAATAACTCTCCAGAAGTCGAAAAATGGCAAGCACAGGCATCCACCCCCGTTGATACCAATGTTTCTCCCGAATTGCAGCGTTTACGTCAAGAGTTTCTGATTGAGGAACCGCAAACCCTTTCTGCGAAACTGGCGGAAGTTGTGGTTGCCCCTAGTGCCAGTATCTCTACTCCCATCGGTTTTGGAGCGAATTTTGGGCAGATTTTCGGTGGTTTCGCTTTCCAGTCGAGAACCCGTTTTACCAATCAAGCAGATGGTGGGTTAGCCCTAGGGGTCGGTTTAGGAGAACCCCAGAAAATTGTCGGTTTGGATGTAACTATGGCGATTTTGAGCCTTTTTGGTGATAATGCCGGACGGGGTAGTTTTAGCTTTAAAATTCACCGTTCTCTGCCAGAAGGTTTTGCTGTCGCCCTAGGATTTGAAAATGCTATTAACTGGGGTGGGACAGATGCCGGTAGCAGTATCTACGGGGTGGTGAGCAAATTTTTTCAGTTCACAGAAACAACGAAAGAACCCTTTAGTCAATTGACGCTCTCTTTGGGTGTTGGTGGTGGTCGTTTTCGCTCGGAAGGAGCCATCGAAGATGGGGTAAACTCGCTGGGTGTCTTTGCTAGTGCTGGTTTAAGAATTGTTGAACCTGTCTCGGCCATTGTCGAATGGTCGGGTCAAGATTTAAACGCAGGTATTTCCCTGATTCCCTTCCCGAAAGTCCCCTTGACGATTAACCTTGCCGGTGCTGATTTAACGGGCAATGCCGGGGACGGCGCTCGCTTCGTCATGAGTATCGGCTACAATTACTTTTTCCCCCGTTAGTCGGTTTTTAGATTGTCTAATTTAGCTTTTTGAATGAGGATTAAGACCATGTTGATGAAATGGTTGACTAATTGGCAAGTTTCCCTAGTGGCGGCGGTTTTGTTGACCAATGCCCTAGTCTCTCCTAGTATGGCGCAAACCGGCAACCAATCCGATGCCACTGGGGCAATTCTTTCCACCGGTGATTTTGCCGGTCAAACTTTCCCCGGCACCACGACGGTAACGGGATTTCAGGGGGGAGAACCGGCTCAAATCGCTGTTAATCAAGCGGCTGCTTCTCTGAATACTCTGTTAGCTGATAATAATTTAACCTCCCCCACGGGTACCCCGATTCCCCCAGGCGTTCAGCAATTGCTACTGAGCATCTTAACAGGGGATGCACAGGCGGGTAATAATATCAATGCTGTCACCGCCGCTCTTTACTCAGCCCCCGGCGCACCGCCATTAAATGTTATTCAAGACTTATTGGCCAGCTTAGAGAAACTGACCAGGGATGAGAAGGTAGTTCCAGCTAAATTGCTGGCGGCGGTGCGGGCTTATAATGCGATGATTTTAGCCAGTAACGAAGAGTTTCTCCGCAATCCTCCCGCAGAACTACGAGCAATTCAAGCATTCTTAGCTAAATTGGTGGGACCCACTATTAGCTAACCCGCATTTTCCCTGCTGACTTGAAAGAGGGTGTGGGGTGTGGGGTGTGGGGTGTAGGGAAGGAAACCTCTTTCATCTGTGGGGGTGAAAATTTTTTCATCGGGACTGACTTCACCATAGTCTCCTTGGATTAGAGGGCTGTGGTGAAGGCTCCACGGTGGGCGCGGTGGTTGGCTGTGAGGGGGTTAGAGAAGGGGTATTTCCTCCCCCTAAAGATTCTTGGAGCTTGTCGCGCAGTTTTTTGGCGGTATCGGAGTCAGGATTAATTTTGAGAGCTTGTTCGTAGGCGGCCAGCGCCTCTTGGGAGCGTTTCCAGTAGGTCAAGACCAGACCTTTACCGTACCAAGCTTGATAGAGTTGAGCATCGAGTTGCAAGGCTTTTTCATAGGCGGCATAGGCGAGGGCTAATTGTCCTAACCGCCACATTTTATTGCCTTGATTAAGCCAGTTTAGGGGATTAGTATCGTTATTATTGGGAACTTCAAAAGCCTTGTATAATTCATCACCAATTTCTTGCAAAGATAAGGCATTGGGGGGCGAATTTTCGACATTTATCTGCCCTTGAATGCCAGACTGGGGTGCTAATTTCAAAAAAGTAGTGATGGGAATAGCGAGACTAAAGCCAATTGGCACGGGAACCTTTTCGATTTTTTCGGCTTCATTTTGTCCGTGAACTGCGATGACTCGTCCATTGATATCCAACACTGGACCGCCACTCATGCCCCCATAGGTGACACTGGTATAAACTATCTCATACCCCAACTCCGGGGGAAATATTTTCAGCAAGGGTGTAATGTCCTTGGGCAGCACTTTCCCCACATTGAACAATCGTTTCCGCTTGCCGATAAATTTCGGGTCGGGCCATCCAGAAGCAAAAATAAATTGTTCGTCAGCTACTTGATAGTTAGCCAAGGTCGCTAACTGATAATTTTGGTCGCTCTGAAACTGCACGAGAGCTAGATCTACTCCGGGTAATTTTTTGATGCTATTGTAATCGAGCGGATATTGCTTGCCATCCCAGGTAATAATTTTTAGTTGATCGTAATAGAACTTGCAGGCATCTCTAGCATCTTTACAGATCACATGACTGGCAGTAAGAACAGTATAAACTTTTCCTTCTTTGGCAATAATTGATCCAGAGCCATTAGCAGTAATTTTCCCATTCGCCCCCTCTTCTTCTGAGGGGATTAAAACGGTAATCTTTTCAGCAGTTTTTTCTATCTGCTCAGTTGTTGATGCCTTAGCAATCTGAGGAGAAACCACAAACACCGCTATACTAACTAGGGCGGCGGAAATTTTCAAGAAATTGTTGCTCATCTGGTTTAAAAATACAGTTGAGTGGAATTTACCAGAGGGGTGTGGGAGCGGGATTCTTTTCTCTTGGGGTTGACGAGGATGGAGAAGGAAAATCTTCCCAGAAAGTGGGTTCTCTATGGGTGGGAAGCGGTGGGGGTGACACTGCGGGCCGTTGCCGACTGGAAGCAGATACAGAAGATGACCCCGATTGTAAAAAAGTCCCAATAGGAATCGCCCAACTTAATCGACTCATTTGTTCCCACAGTGCCGGTGAAGTCACCGTTCCGTCAGCAAAAACGTAGGATTTACCCCAGAGAGGATAAGCATGAATCCCGTTAATACCAATAACTTTACCTTGCCGATTCAGCAGCGGTCCGCCACTCATGCCATTTTTAATCTTATTGGTGTAGCCGATTTGGTAGCCCCCCGAAAAGGATTTATCACTCAAAAGCGACACTTTACCAACGGTGAAGGTAAAATCAAAGGGATAGCCGGCGGCGAAAACTTCATCTCCGATAGTGAGATCATCGACATTAGCCAAATCAGCAATAGAATAAACTTGGCTACTGCGAAAAGAAACTAAGCCTAAATCATAATCATTCAAGCGAACTGTTCTGACCAACTCACCCCGATGTATCTTGCCGTCAGGGGTTTGTATTTGCCAAACCCGAGAGCGATACCGCCCTAAAACATGGTCATTCGTGAGGACTTTGTAGGAAGAACCCTGCTTTTCAACTAAAATGCCCGAACCCCAGCCTTGCCCTGATAACACCTTAACAGTAATTGCTCTGGCTGACTGACGCAGCTGTTGTTCTGAAAGTTGCTGAGAGCTATGGGCATTGGCCTGGTTAGGTTCCAGAGCAGGAGCATAGCTTTGGACAGCAAGCAAAGGTGTGGACAGTCCCAATAATAAACTGCCCGCACCAGCCAAAATTCTTTTTATAGGCCGACTCACTTGATTACTATGCTCCTTCTAAGAAACTAGAAAAGTTTACCAAACAGCGGGCGTTGGGTTTCCTTGCGTCAACCCAACCTACCTTATCTATAGAACTAGAAAAGTTTACCAAACAGAACCGCCTGATGGTTTTTGGGGGGGTTGTTCGGGAGAAGTCCCAGGCGCCGGAGAAGAGGACGAACCGGTGGCAGGATTTGTTTCCACGGGAACGCTTTCTAGGAATTTTTTGAAATAGACAGTGGCAGAATCCGATGAGCTTTCAAACAAAGGACTGCTGCTGGCTCCCGCCCGGATGTCAAATAGCTGTGCGATTTTCTGGGTTGCGTTTTCCCCTCTCTTGAGGGTGAATAATAGGTTACTGCTATTTGCCCGTTCTCGTCCATCACTAGGGGAATAGATAACCGGCAGACCATTGAGATAGCCAGTGGTAATAATATCAATTCCGCCTGGTCGAGTGGAAAGGGTATTGAATCTTCCGGTCACTTCTTGACAACGTTGCATGGGAGTATAACCGGCACCACTGAAATAACGAGAAAACCAATGAATCACGGGCTTATATTCATTAGGTCCGACTTGGGCAGCGGTTGTGGGAACTCCTACATAGGGGCCTGTCAGTGGTACAAGACACTCGAATCTGGTTTGAGCTTGGCTCGGTGATTGTAAGGTCAAGGCAGCTCCTACACCAATCAGAGCAATAGTCAGAGTTTTTGTCAAAGTTTGTAGTTTCATTGTTCTTATCCTAATCCTGCAAAGGGACTCCGTTGTACACTTCAAAGGTAGCTTTTATTTTTCCGCAAAACAAACAAAAGCAAGGCCTTTGCAACAATTCTTATTTTTTGGGATTACCCTTTCTTCAAACCACTTTAAGAGAGCAATCAGATGAGTTCGTTTACCCCAAAGCAGACCAAACTTCTAACTTACTGACCACGCGACGAATCACCTCATCGGTAAACTCACTCATGGTCATTTGGCCCCCTAAATCGGGGGTTTTTTTGCCCTCGTGAATAGTTTCAAAGACACTTTCATAAATTGCCCTGGAAGCTTTACGCGCCTCGCTAGTTTCGATATAACCTAACAAAGCTGCCGAGGCTAAAATCATCGCCATGGGATTAGCGATATTTTTGCCCTCTAAAGCCGGGGCCGTGCCGTGGGGAGCTTCTGCCATAATAGTTTTAACCGCTAAGGTCTCCTCATCAAATCCCAAAACTAAACTTTCGGCCCCAGCAATACTGCCATAGAGTTGCAAGACAAAATCAGATAATAAATCGCCATCGCGATTAAGTGCTGGAATCACCAAAGCTTCGCCGTCGGTTTGTAAAAGTAGAGCAAAAGTTGCATCAATTAACAGGGGTTGATAACGCACTTCCGGATGTCTTCGGGCCGCCGCGTCTAATTCCTCTTTAAACATCCCTTCGTAGGTGGCACTAACGGTGAATTTTGGGCCGCCAAATACCCGCGCCCCGGTTTTTTTGGCCTGTTGAAAGGTAAACTCGGCCACGGCGCGACTGGTAGCCCTAGAAATGCGCGAGGTGCGATAGGCAATTTCATCGCCGGTGGCAGTGGTTTCTCGCCATTCTTTGGCCCCGTAGGCATCATCAACGGCCATGCGGACAATGGCAATGGGAGAATTAACGCCCCCAATCGGACGAATACCGGGGATACGGCGACCGATGCGGAGAATTACCTGAGAATTCATTGCTTCTCTTAAAATAGCGTTAGGACTGCCCACATCTCCTTTGATTTCTGGGGTAATAGTGGCAGCTTTGAGAGCTAATCCGGTTTTTAGAGTCGCTTCGGCGGCCTCGTGAACCACTTGATTGTTACTCTGGCGACGTTGGGCTAAACTAAGATCAAAATCGGCAAAGCTAAGCGGTTGACGAATTATCGAGGGTTGCAATACTCTCAGGGCTTCTAGTAATAGTTCTTCTCCAGTTTGGTCCCCGTGCATGACCACAATAGTGGGGATATTTTCAGTCATAATTTTTGAGTTTTAATAAAAATTTTCGAGTATATGTTAATGCTTAATTGGCTGGTTAATTGGCTAAAAAAGATACTTTTTACCTTAATTAATTCTGTAATTTTATCAATCTTGCAGAAAAAGATATATAATACCAAATCTGGTTATTAAAAACCGATTATTTATTCTCCCTTTTGCATAAGTGCCTCTTGCATGAGTGCCTCTTGCCTTAAACCCTAATTAATATTATGCCCGATCGCTAATTAAATTAGCAATCGGGCAGTGGTGAGAATTAATGGCTCTCCCAGGTTTGGTGGGTAAAATGTATTCTAAGATACATTCCTCCTAGCGAGGGGGTGGAACGAACCACAAAGACACAAAGGACACAAAGATCGATCGATCATATTGTAAGTTAAACTCATCACACAGAACCTAGAAGAGCCAATTAATTAACCCAAGATTTAGAAAGCTTGTTCAACTTCGGCAATTTCGGGAATCACTTCCCGGAGACGACGTTCGATGCCCATTTTTAGGGTCATGGTGGAACTGGGACAGGAACCGCAAGCGCCTTGAAGACGCAGTTTGACGACTGGCCCGTCGATTTCGACTAATTCCACGTTACCACCATCCGCCATCAGGTAGGGGCGCATTTCATCTAAAACTTGTTCGACGTTATCAGGAGTCAGTGTTAAAGACATAATCAGCCTCTGGTCAGAGATTTATTAGAGTGTAAGTAAGTGGTTTCAATTAAATTGAAGATAGATTTTGTCTTTGATCCCCCCTGCCCCCCTTGATAAGGGGGGATCCCCCCTTAATCCCCCCTTTGATAAGGGGGGTGCCGATAGGCGGGGGGATCTACCCTTGATAAGGGGGGTTTGATCCCCCCTGCCCCCCTTGATAAGGGGGGTGCCGATAGGCGGGGGGATCCGACAATTTTTAACACCCACCTACTTAGTTACTTCGATCCTAACGCTTTTTGGGCGGGGATAACCCTTAAGATTCTAAAAGCTGCAGATTGATAAAAGTAAATTCTGTGGTGGATTTTTCGCCCCCGGCATCGATTGCGTTAATCACTTGACAGGAGGGTAAATAATAATTACCGATTTTTTCGTAGGTTTCCTTAAAGTCACGTTTTCCCTTTAATTCATCGGTTTTAGCATTGCGGAAAATGGCATTATAGCGAATAGAAATATAACCTTCTCCCGTATCGAGACTTTCCTCGGTATTAATAGTAAAAGCCATCGGTCCCATGACTCGACTGACTTGACAGATTTCCTGGCCGCGGACCTTATAATTAGATCCCATCGCATCGCCGGTGACAAGAATTTCTACCGCACCGGTGGGATCATCTTGCCCGAAATTAAACTGGTTTTTGCCGTGGGAGGCATCAAAATTGCCTCTTTTGCGGTGAGTAACGATGTCGCGCATTTGATTATAGATACTTTCTTGCACTTTCTCGTCATCAATGCCCGTTACTTCCACACTATAATCGGCATTAACTTGAATTTTGCCCGTATGGACTTCCTCCCCTTGGGTGAGGATAATATCAGCAGTGTAACCGGGGAATCCTTCATCCCAAGTGTAACGGTTTTCGTAGGCGGAGCGGAAAATATCTCGGGCGTTCGTCGTGGCTACAGTCATAATCGCTTTACTTGTGTTGATAACTCCATTTATATCATTGTCGCTGATTTTTTCGCCTCTGGCCGAGATTTCTAGAAAACTAGATGAATTCCACAGCTTAGGGAAAAGTCAGTTAGAATGGGTCAATGACCAGTCCCTTGCTCGATTGCCATAAATCTAAATAAGCAAAAAATAAACATGAGCAATTATGACAAAATTAAGTCCAAAAGTTACCGCAATTATTCGTTCTGGTGAACAACAAGGATATGTAGGTGAATGCGTGGAAATTTCGATTGTCACCCAGGGAAATACCTTAGATGAGGTGGTTAATAATCTCCAAGAAGCCATTTTACTGCATTTAGAGGGAGAAGACCCCAGGGAGTTCGGTCTAGTTGCCAAACCTTCTCTACAGATTATATTTGAGTTACAGCCAGAATATGCCTAAGCTGAAACAACTATCCGGCAAAGACATTATGCTGTTCTTAATTTAAATTGCTTGTTGAGACGAGGTAAGAGGCAACCCCCCTCCGACATTGGGGTAGGGTTGATTCATGAATCAACCCTACTATTAATCAACCCTACTATTAATCAACCCTACCAACATCGGGGGGGTTTAAGGATAGGCGGTTAAAATGCGTCTTAGCTGATCAAAAATCAGGCTAAAATAGAAAAAACTCACCCTCAGCGACCAAGGCGATGGCAAAAGAAACGGCGAAAATCAAGCTTTATCGGAAAACCTATCAACTTCCCCAACTAAATCGCCCCGATTTATTGGTTTTGCAGGATCAGATTCAAGAAAGACAGCAACTGATTAAAACTGGAAAACGGGTCCGCAATACATGGTTAGGATTGAGGAAAAAAGAAGAACCCCTCAATTTCGAGGAAACTTTTCAAGAATTAGAAAGATTAGTCAAGGACTATAACCAGTTAATCGGATTTCTCACCGACCATAAGGATGAATACCGGCGGTTTTTCCTGTCACTGACCGAGGAAATCAAGGAGGCAGTGGCGGTTAAATGCCATAAATTGGCAGAAAAAGAGCGAAAACGCCAATCTTTGGAGAATAGCATCGGCTCGGCTGAACTGCGAGATACCCTGAGACTACAGAAACAGCAGATTTTCCGCACCGTGATTCTCTTTGGTTGCGCCAGCTTGCTTATGCTCAAGAAAATCGACTTAATCAGCGAAAGTATCCAGAAATTAGCTGAAGATCAGGATACACAAAAACAGGTTTTCTCGAAAATGATCGGCGAGTTGAACGGGTACAAACAAGTGTATCAGTTGCAGCTGGAGTTAGATAGTCTGGAACAAGAAGCGATCGAAATGGCCAAAGTAGCCATTAATCTAGAACAATACCTAAAACCAATTATCGGGCAGTTTCAAGGCTTAATCGATCGAGTAGTGACCATTGACGGGGAACTTTCCCGCAGTGTCAGCGAAGTGGAATCCCTCGTCCAAAACATTCTCAGTTCCGAATCGGCCGTATCTTTCCGCAAAAACGAGAATCTATCGGCTAGTTTGCTCAATTTCCTCGTCACCAGCGAAGAAAAGCGCGGCCGTTTAGCGATCGCATTAGAGCGAGCCGAGCAGGAAGGATGGCAATGGACGGAAGTGGAAATCCCCGACGAGGAAATCGAACTGGAAACCGCCATTCAACGCATCAACAACCATGTAATCGAGAGAGTCGGGAATTTTACCACCTCTACCGAAAACCTACCCAATGGGATAACACTGAAGATGGTGAGCTTACCAGCAGGTCAATTTCTCATGGGATCTCCTGACAGTGATCCCGATGCTCGCGATAATGAAAAGCCTCCACACCAAGTTCAAGTCAACGGTTTTGCGATTGGGAAATATTCGGTGACTCAGGCACAATATGAAGCGGTAATGGGAACCAATCCCTCTCGGTTTCAAAATAATCCCCAAAATCCGGTAGAAAAGATTAGTTGGAATGACGCTCAAGCCTTTTGTCGGAAATTGAGTCAGATAACAGGGAAAACCTATCGTCTCCCCACAGAAGCGGAATGGGAATATGCTTGTCGTGCGGGGACTACTACTCGCTTTTATTTCGGTGATGATGCTAATCAGTTAGGAGATTACGCTTGGTATTACGGAAATTCTCAGGGGACAACTCATCCTGTGGGCCAGAAAAAGCCCAATGCTTGGGGACTCTATGACATGAGTGGCAATGTTTGGGAGTGGTGCGAAGACGATTGGCACGATAACTATATCGGAGCGCCGACGGATGGCAGTGCTTGGATAACAAATAATAATGATAATGATTATGATTATCGCATACCGCGGGGCGGTTCTTGGTACAATATTCCAAATCTCTGCCGTTCCGCTTTCCGCAACTACAACTACCGCCGCCTCTTCTTCAACGTCGGTTTTCGGGTGGTGTGCGGTGCTCGGAGGACTCTGTAACCCTTTTACCCTTTTTCTCTTTTTCTCTTTTTCCCGCCTAGCGGCGGGTCGATTTTTTTTTGAGAAAATTGAGGTAGCATGAGTAGAAAACGGGTTTCTCGGAGAAACCGGTTTTCTGTGGGTTACTCAAGGGATTTAGGATAATTTGTAGTTTGAGTTAAGGTTCGTAGTTGCGCTTTAGCACTTCATGTTGTCCGCACTACAGTAACGGCAAATTTGGCTTCAGCGTCCAGAAAGAAATCTATGAGAGTCTCCGTGACACGAGAGAATATAATAGTGAAGTGTGGAAAAAGTTCGGCGATCACATCGGCTGGAAAAAAGGAGAAAATTGCTTGTCTTACTCTGACCTAATCTTTAACAAGAATGCTCCCAAAGCTCATTTCCTTATTTGTATTTTTCACATTTTTTCAAAAAAATGGTAGATAAACAACTGAAAACTGTTATCTGGATTGGAGCATCAAAAAAGGAGCTATTAGAATTTCCTCAAGAGGTTATTGATGAAGTTGGCTATATTCTTTATCGTGTTCAGAACAATCAGAATCATCCTAACATCAAAGCCTTAAAGGGCTTTAATGGTGTTTTTGAAATAGTCAGCGATTATCAAACCGATACCTATAGAACAGTTTATGCCATCAAACTAAGCAATGCTATTTTTATTCTCCATGCCTTTCAGAAAAAATCAAAATCGGGGATTAAAACACCAAAACAAAATGTTAATCTAATCAAAGAACGCCTAAAAAAAGCACAGGAAATCGCAAAAGAGCAATAATAAATAACAAAAAGGAGATAAATGATTATGACAGAATATACTATTAGTTCGGGAAACATTTTTGAAGACTTAGGCTTTGCTAATGCAGAAGAAAAACTCGCTAAAGTCAAGCTGGCTTCAGTGATTTACGATCTGATTACTGAACAAGAATTAAGCGAGCAGGAGGTCAGTCAAATTTTGGGGATTGACGAGGCTAAAATTTCTAACTTAAAAAATGGCAGATTGCAAAAATTTTCTCTTGAGCAGATGTTTGACTTTCTAGTAGCATTAGGTCAGAAGATAGAAATCTTAGTAACTCCCCAAGCCTTAGCAAACTCTAGTTTAAGTATCCAGGTCATGTATCGAAATCAATCCTAATCTAAGCGCAATCGCCGATCTCATAAGGTGCGTTAATGTTAATGTAACGCACCTCAACTAACCTATTTTAGCTAATCCTTGTAGTAAAATAAAACAGGACACTCGACTTAACCCTTAACCTTACAAAAGTCATCATGAATATTCAACTAAAACCCAATCAAGAACAATTTATCCAAAAACAGTTAAAAAGTGGCAGATTTAATAGTTCAGAACAAGTCATAGATACCGCTTTTTACTTGCTAGAAATCCTCGATGAAGATTACTTACAATGGGTAGAAGAAACTCGTCAAAAAATTGACGTTGCCATAGCAGAATTAGATAATGGAGAGGGATTAGATGGAGAAAAAGTCATAAATGATATACTCGAAAAATTTAAAAAAGCGCAACAAAAATAATTATAAATCGTTATATTATTGCGCCTTCAGCCAGTCAAGATTTAAACAAGATTGCCGATTATTTTTTAGTAGTAAATATTGAAGCAGGTGAAAAACTATTCAGAAAATTTTACAAAAAGTGTCAACAATTAGTACAATTTCCCAAGTTAGGACGCAGCTATAGTCATATTAAACCATCCTTGAGAGGTTTACCTTTAGATGGATATATTATTTTCTATCGAGTAATTAATGAAACGTTGGAAATTTTAAGAATTGTTAATGGTCGTCAAGATTTAGATGCTTTATTCTCTGAGATCAAATAAAGGTTGAATGATGCAATCACCTGTAGGAGAAAAAGAACGACTGAAAAAAGCACAGGAGATCGCAAAAGAGCAACAATAAATACCAAAAAGGAGATAAATGATTATGACAGAATATACTATTAGTTCGGGAAACATTTTTGAAGACTTAAGTAGCTAGGCAGAATTAAACTTAAAACAGTGAGTTTCGTATCCTCCTTTTTGAGCGCGAGCTTCGATCCCTTGTTTAACAGTGAGCGCTAAATCGTACTCATCGGGAAAAATTTGACCTGCCAGTTCATGAGTTTTTAATTGATGCCATTCAATTTCAATAAGATTCATTTCAGAGGAATATTTGGGCAGTTGAAA
>NZ_JAJTDH010000075.1:0-14687 GCF_021300285.1 Microcystis sp. 49638_E5
GACTAACTCTTTTGGTTAGAAAAAGATAAACTTGAGAATCTTAAGTCAAATTTATTGACTCAAAATCAGCTGTACTTAATTTAAATGAAACAGCCCTACCCTTGATAAGGGGGGTGCGGATAGGCGGGGGGATCTGATAGTTTTTAACGCCTACCTACTTATCTTTTAATCAATCCGAAAGGGACGAGCAGAGGGTGGACATTCCCGATAGGCGTTAATTGTAGCCAAAAAATCGATTGTAAAGCCTTTTATTGATCTCGTATAGTAGCCAAATAATTAAAAAACAGACAGAGATGAATAGCAAAGGTTTTTTAGTCAGTAAATTCGGCAAACTCCAGAATAGTTGCTGCGGTTGAGTGACTAGATACCAACTATTCAGCCGGAGAAAACGCCCTAGATAAATACCGATCGCACTTAAAAAATGGAGAGTTATTTCTAGGGGTAAAACTGCTGATTTTAGCTGACTTTGCTGACAATAACTTTTTAAATTAAGTAAGGAGAGAACGTATAGCTGAAAGCCAAGGAAAATAAAGACACTATACTGGGGGATTAAAACTAAAAAAATTAAACTTTTGGCGTAATCCTGCTGAAGATAGGCGATTAAATGAATGCTATCGGTGAGAATATAGGGAGCATTGGGTAAAAAAAGCACAAAAACTAAGAGAATTAACCACCAGAGTAGGGAACGATCGAGGGTAGTCCTAAATAGCCAAAAGCTGAGGATAAAGGGGATAAAGGCCAGAAAAGAATTCCAGACAATCCTCGCGGTACTAAGGTTAAATAATTGCCAAGCACTGTGCCACCAATCCCTAGTTAAAATCATCGTTAAATCTGCCCACATCATCCCTTAAATACCAGTCTCCTCTGGGGTTGATAAATATCCTAACCAATTTTTTAAAGATTCCGGGAAAGGGATTCTTTTTCTAGCGGTGGGATCGATGCACACATGGCGGGTTTTCGCTTTTCCCACCATGATTTCAGTCAAATAAATTTTATACTGCAATTGAAACTCGTTTTCGCTCAGGGATCGGGCAGTGAAATCAATCTCTATGCGATCACCACAAAAAAGAGGCCGAAAAAACTGGATTTCCGCTTGAGTAATCGGTAGGGCAACCGGAGAATCTTTAAAAAAATCCTTGATATTGATGCCAAATTGTGCTAAGGAAAACTCGTAGGCTTCATGACAGATCGAGAGAAGATGGGCAAAGTAAACCACACCGGCCGCATCGGTATCGGCCAGATAAATTAGGCGTTCATAGGACATAAAAAGCTTATTGTCTTTCTAGAAAGGTTAAACTATCTTGTAGTTGTCTTAACTCGTCCCGATGGGCTTTGACAGTTAATTCCGTTTGCTGAGATTTGCTTTCTACTTTAAAAGCCACTTCTTCTAAACGGCCGACTTTTTGCCAATAGAAAACACCGGCGAGGGGAGATAAAGCCACAAGAGCAAAAATATAGGGATTAGTATCGGGAAATAACACCGATAACACCAGTGAGAAGCAAAATAAACCCAAGGCTGCCAAAATTGTCAAAAATATCGCTAGAAAGGGGCTAGGCGGCACAAAACCCTGTAATCTGACAATATTCTGTTCGGGTTCAATCGCCTTGACTTGATAGGAACGTCGGTCAAAATAATTTCGCAGTTGTTCTAATAGTTGGTCGTCACTGGTACTGGTAAGATAGACACGCTGTTCGATACGCTCTTTGACGGAACCGCGAATAAAAAAGAATAATCCCACCATGAGCAGGAGAGTCAGAAAAAAAGTTGAGGAGAGAACGGGGGTATCCATGGCGGCGGTTAGGAGCGAAAAAACTTACAATTAATCCTAATTATCCTAACCTATCTTCTCCCCCGATTTAGAAGATAGACCCTAGGAGCAAAACCTCGATCGAGAATCAGAAAAATTTAACCCCAAGGCAGATTCATGGGCAACAATCTATTAACAGGATTAATCGAACCCTTACAGTATAGTTTCATGCAGAGATCCCTAATTGAAGCTATCATCGTCGGGATCATCTGTGCGGTGGTGGGAACCTACCTGATGGTACAACGTTTGGCCCTCTTGGGCGATGCCATCAGTCACTCGGTCTTACCCGGATTAGCGATCGCTTTTATTGGTAATTTTAATCTTTTACTGGGTGCTTTACTAGCCTCAATGGTCAGTACCCTACTGATTAACTTAATCCGTAATCGTTCCCCAATCAAAGAAGATGCGGCCATGGGTATCGTTTTCTCGGCTTTTTTCGCCCTTGGCATCACCCTGATCACTCTCATCCAAAAAAACAACAAAATTGACCTTAATCACTTTCTCTTCGGCAATATTCTCGGTGTTACTGCTGCGGACATTCGCGATACCCTAATTATTGCCGTTATCGTTTTATTAACCGTTTTGCTCCTGTATAAAGAACTATTATTCTACACTTTCGACAAAATCGGGGCGCAAGCGGCGGGTTTACCGGTAAATTTATTAGATTTAGGCTTAATGCTCCTGATCGGCCTGACAATCGTTGCTAGTCTCCAAGCGGTGGGAGTAATCCTCGTTTTGTCCCTTTTGATTACCCCAGCAGCCACTGCTTATCTTTTAGTTACCCGTCTTCATCAAGTCATGGGTTTAGGTGTGGGTGTGGGTATTATTTCTAGTATCAGTGGGATGTATTTAAGTTATTACTGGAATTTACCCTCCGGACCGGCGATCGTGCTTGTCGCTTTTACCCTATTTATGTTGGCCTTTTTATTCAGTCCCCGTCAAGGAATTTTCACTCATCCCGCTAGTCTAGGTGGTCAACTTTCTATCTGGGTAGAGATGAAAAATTTGTTGAGACGGCGTTAGTTTGCAGGAGAAGGTGGTAGTGACCAAAAAAAGCGGACGGCCGAGATAACTGCGATAATTTGCCAGATTTTTCGAGGCTCTTACCCTGATATTGTGTTAATTTTATCGTTTCATATTGTACTTAAGCGACATACCAGACCACAGCATTAGGTTAATTCTTCCCCACAAGAATCTGATATTGGAAAATAGCCATTTGACCTCTTGTATTGGGTAGCTCTTGGATTCATTAGCCTGTACAGCTAGTCTCCGCTAATTTCTACCAATGTCTCACCAGCAGCTAAAAGTTCTAAAGCCCTGGGTAAAGTCTCACTCAAGATTTCACGCAACCGGGCATTAGAGGTATTGTCACAAGTCAGCCAAATAATTTGTGGGGGCGAACCAAGTCGCTCAACTAAATCTACAAAATCGCTGTCTTTGGTCATTAGGATAGCTCTTTGAGCTTTTGCAACCTGAAAGATTTCAGTATCTTCAGCATCTCTCAGTCCAAGATCACGCAAAGCCACAGCTTCAATCTCAAGTGTAGTGCTAATCCAGGTTGCAATTGCAGGAGACAAATGTGCGTCAACCCAAATTGTCATGCCACTAAAACCGGGTGATTAAGCTTCCGCGAGGCATATAAAAGCGCTGCTTTCAAATCATCTGCCTCAAGATCAGGCATTTCATCTAGAATTTCTCTCGCGCTTAAACCTGCCGCAAATAGATCTAACACATCTGATACCCGGATTCTCATTCCTCGAATACAGGCACGACCACCGCACTGCCGAGGATTAACTGTAATTCTTGAAAGCAATTCCGCCATTACAAGGTAGCTCTTACGATCTTTACCTTTATTGTGAACTAGAGTGCTAAAAGTTTCAACAAAATAGGGTAGGCATAGCCCACCTTGTCAATTATGAAAAATTTTGACATCCTCACCGCCGGGGCCGAACGATGATTCCTCACCACCTTTTTGGATATGATCAATTTATTCTCGCACCTCTAGAAGTTTAAGCCATGTCACTCGCTGAGTTAATTCCTCTGGTCAACAATCTGAGCCAGTCAGACAAATGATCACTCTTTAAACTCCTAGCCACACAAATCCCAGACGCTGAACTACAAGTCATCTTCTCGGCATCAGAGTACCCAATTTGGTGGCCCTACGACGCAACAGCAGCAGCAAACATCCTGGGGCAGATGATTCAGGATGACCAAGGGGCATCTGCTCATGCCTAGTACAGTTGAGTTTCCCTTTTCTGAGGATAACGCATTACCGACCAGAACCTTGATCCCAAGCGGCGATCGCTCTGATAACATGAGCTACTTTATCATTCTGCCTCAAAATTGTTTTTTATTGGTCGGCAATAATTGTCTTCTTTTTTTGATTTTGTACGGTAAGTTTGGAACAATCATATTTAAAAAGGCAGAAAATCTTCATCAAGAATTTGCTCCAGCGATAGTCCCCACTCTCAGGCTCAATGACAATAAACCAGTCATAATATTCCCCTGCTAATTGTGGATAAACGCGGTCAAAAATCTCTCGACAACGCCGAGCTAAAGCTTTATCCTCAGCCTCAATTTTCGCTATTTCTTCAGCAGAAAGGCGATGTTGATGAGGAAAAATCGAACTTCCCAGAGGAACTTTTCGAGAGGTTATTTGGCTCATTTTGGCTAATTTTTGCCCAGTGGGGACAAATTTAACTAGAGACAGAGAGAAGAAAAGAGCCTGTTGTGTTTCGGAAATGACTATCGTTCAGGAGAAGTCATTCTTTGATTATTCTAACGATTTCTGCATCTAGTCGGAGCCGTTTTTTTCAGGACAATCGCCACTCTCCACCCAGCCCAATATTGGGAGTAATAAGCTAAATCCCGTCATATAATTGGAAAGGAGAATGGCAACATTAGAGGCTGAGGCGAGGGGAAACAGATGAAGGGCGATCCGGCTGTATTGAAGAAAGTGTCTGTCAGTCTTCCTTTTGGTATTGGTTCAGCCGAATGGGAGGCAGATCCGACTGAGAGAAGGGCTGCATGGTCACTTTATGTGGAATTGGTGACTCGCATTGCTGTAGAGCCACTGGAGGGTGAAGAAGGGCTGCTGCGTGAGGCTTTGAACTCCCTGTATAGTTTATTTGGGACAACCGGCGAGATTCTCAAGGAAGCTGGTCCCGATGTGGGGGCTTCTCGCAATTCAGTGGGCGGTATTGCGATCGCTGTCCTGAATCGGGGGTTGCGCCGTTTTCTAGCCAAGTGGCATCCTCGCTTACAGGTTTGGGAAGCGAAGCGTCCTGCTGATGTCAGTCCCAAGGAATACGAGCAGCAATGGACAGAAGAACCTGAATTGCGAAGGGAGTTAGAGGCTCTCAGGCAGGATTTAAGTCGGTATGCACTGGCTCTAGCAGAGATTGCTGGGGTTGAAAATTAGATTAGGAGTTTCTGGGAATGTCTATTTTTATTAGCTACAGTCGTCAAGACCAAGCCTATGTAAATAAGCTGCTAGAGGCTCTTACAAAGCACGAATTGCCCTGGTGGTTAGATAACAAAATTGACTACGGGGATAAATGGCCAAGAGTGATTGAAGAAAACCTCAGAAAAAGTCAGGTTTTTATGCTGGTGATGTCTCCTCGCTCTAAAAACTCTCATTGGGTAAACTGCGAACTGGCTCTTGCTTTAGAGTTAAAAAAGCCCATTTTCCCCCTTTTGTTAGAGGGTAGCCGTTGGCTAGAAGTTGGAATAATTCAGACAGTTGATATACAGGGGGGAAAACTGCCGCCTGCTAGTTTTTTTGATAGAGTTCGATCTGAATTAGGAAGTGAGTTTACGGTTCGCTCTCCTCGTAATGAAGTAGAATTGAAAAGTAAAAGGGGCATTAACTACACCAAACTTCGTGACTTGCTAGCAGCAGGAAAATGGAAGGAAGCAGACGAAGAAACAGGTAAAGTCATGTGTCAGGCGGCTGGTCGAACAAGCTCAGGATGGTTAAGAATAGAGGATATCGATAGCTTTCCCTGTGAAGATTTACGGATAATCAATCAACTCTGGCTACATTACAGTAATGGCAATTTTGGCTTCAGCATCCAGAAAGAAATTTATGAGAGTCTTGGGGGGAAGAGAGAGTATAATGAGGAGATATGGCAAGAATTCGGTGATAGCGTCGGCTGGAAAGAAGGAGGAAATTGGTTGAACCGCCATAACCTAAACTTCTCACAAAATGCCGTCCAAGGTCACCTCCCTGCTTTTGGATTAGGGAAAAGTATTGGTTTAATAATCATTCCAACTAAGAAGAATTTTTTCTTCTCTTCTCTCGTACAAAGACTTGTAACTTGTAAGATATAGCAACTTCAGGCAATTTGTCAAGCTTAGTTTTGGAGATTTCTAGAACGAAAACATAGGCTTTTTCCCAATTTGTTCAGTTCTTAATCTATTAATCAAAAAATTCGGTGAAAGAAAGGAGTATAAATTGGATGCTTACCTACAAAGCAATGTATAAATTTCTGGAACAGGGAGTCCATGGAGAAGTCTTGGATTTCCCTGGCGTGATTTCCTGGGGAAATGATCTAGCAGCAGTACGCCGTTCCTTAGCCAGTGCGCTGGTGGACATGGCAGAAGTTAATATATCTAGGGGGGAATCCTTACCCTTGCCTAATGAGTTGTTAACAGACCCAGAAGCGGATTTAGAAGAACCAATTTATCTAATATTTTCTGCATCAACCCATGTCCAAATTGTACCGACTTTGATAGCCTCATGAAGCGTCGAGATTTGTTGCGTTATCTCAGTCAACAGGGTTGTCAATTGGTACGAGAAGGAAGTGAACATTCCATCTGGGAAAATCCACTCAATGGTCGGCGCACAGCCATCCCTCGACATAGAGAAATTGTAGAGTTTACTGCTGTGAGAATTTTTCGTCAGTTGGAGATACCAGAACCTTGATAACAAGGTGCGATCGCAGACTACAATCAAGCCATTAAAATCAAACCTGACTTTGCTGATGCCTACAACAATCGCGGGATTGCCAAGAAAAACTTAGGAGACAAGCAAGGTGCGATCGCAGACTACAATCAAGCCATTAAAATCAAACCCGACTATGCTCATGCCTACCGCAATCGCGGGTTTGCCAAGAAAAACTTAGGAGATTACCAAGGTGCGATCGCAGACTACAATCAAGCGGCACAACTTTACTCGCAGCAAGGCAATATGGAAGAGTATCGTAAGGCTCTCGACAGGATCAAAAATCTTGAAAAAGGATTTTGGGGAAGGTTGTTCTCGTGAAAAATGGTTGTTACTGAAATTAAAAAATCAAAATAAAGGACTGATGAATTAATCTATAATGCAAGAGAAAGAAGCTATTAGCGGAAGGTTATTTGAACCATCTAAAGCGGGAGGTAAAATTCTTAAATTATCCTATCAAGAAATAAAAAACTAGGCTATCCCACTGGACAGCCACCCGATCCCGATCTGGCTTACAAATTGTGGAATAATGCTCACACAGCAACCCTTGAAGATTATGGTTTAAAAGAAGGATTTGGCGTTTTATTTCACCCAAGTATAGAGGATTAATCATGAAAGATACCGTACAGTTAACCCAACTTGAATTGGTGCTTCTCCAATTAGTTGAAAAAGGAAAAGGAAAATGGAGTTGGTACGAATTAGCTAACGCACTTTCCCGCCGAGATGTTCCTAGCCGTAGCGTGTGGATCTGAGAAGGGAACAGGGGGTCTTTGGTCGATTCTCGTTTTTTCTTCTCTCGCGCAAAGACTCGTAACCTGTAAGATATAACAACTTCAGGCAATTTGTCAAGCTTAGTTTTGGAGATTTATAGAACGAAAACATAGGCTTTTTCCTACTTCAATACCTGGCACTGGTTGCTGTCATCAAGCTATCGGTTTCCAGTAGTAAGCTACTTTGCAGATAAGTCAACTTTTAATTCTCGCTCTTCTACTATTATTTACCCCTCATCAATAAACGGGTTTTTAATATTTAAACCAGAAATACCCTTAAAATCATCAACATTTCTAGTGACCAAACATCCATTTTGGCTCAATGTTGTTGCGGCAATAATGGCATCGGGAATCTTGATTTTATACTGTCGTTTCAGTTGAATAGTCAGATATTCAATTTCTCTCAATATGGGAATTAATTCAAACTGTGAGAGTAAATCTTCAATTATCTGCTCTTCTTCCTTAGACAAAGTAGGAAAACTGAGTAACTCAATTCTGACAATTGGTGAGATAAAAATCTGATGCAAACTCAAAAAAGCTTGGGAGAAAAAAGAAGTAACTATATCGTCATCGGCTAAATAATAAATAAAAATATTGGTATCATAGACGTATTTCATCCATCCCACTCCCGACGAAGAGACTCTACATGAGATAGCATTGCCGCTTTTTTATCCTTAAGAATACCTTTGGCTTTAACCACCTTTTGATAATCTTTTTGCCAAAGCTGAAGCAGTGAATCTGGCACGTCTGCTGTAATAAAATTTTCATCTTCAGCAATCAGATAATTCCTTGGTATTTTAATCAGTGGCAAAGCTTTTCTCCTAATACCAAACAGTATTTAATGTCTCTCTCTGTCATAGACTATCATTATATATCATCCTTTCCTCATGAATCCCTGACCTCCCAGAAAAATCCAATCATCGCGGCGGTAATCCAAAAATAGTAATAAGTAAAGACTGTAACCAATTAATCGATGCTTGAGTTTGCTCGACCGTCATCCGATTTCTTCTTTCTGCGACTAGGAGAGTATTGACAATCTCTAAAGACCAAATTTCGGGAACAAATGCTTCGGCGTTTGGCATTATGTCTAATACTGCGTTAGCATAATCGTTATCTTCATCGACCAAACATCAGCTAATTGCTACCAAACAATCTAAAACGAACTCAATCAAAACCGCCTCCCTTCTTCTCGCATGGCACGAATTTCACTTTTAGGTAAAGCTACAGTTTTTTGAAGGCGGCGCATTCCTGAAATAGCTTGGGTAATAGATTGCTCTACTACTGGGTTGCCCCAGGCATTATAGCGAGGTTTTCTTTCCTCTTTTCTACTTGCTAAATCTTCACTGACTTCTTGAACCGCTTCAACGGTTACTGTAACATTTACTTCAGTGTCTTTAAAATCGGACGGTATATCTAAATGTAAGATTCCATCTCTACCAATCTGAGAACGTAGTTTAATTGTTGGCATATTAAAACCTCGTATATTCTTATCCTTTTGCCCCTTTATAAGCAGTAAAACGTAGTAAAACGTAGGGCGCGTTAGAATACAAAAATTGCTGCTTTGACTCGAAGGTGACAATCCGTCGTAAAACACCACCTCTCATCAACATTTACTCATACCGGCGGTTACGTTTGCGGATAATCCAGAGGATAAACCAGATAACCAGGACAAGTAGGGCGATTTTTGACACAGGAGCCAGATATTCTTCCACAAGGGGGTAATTTTTCCCTAAAAAGTAACCTGCTGCCGTTAAAAAAACGACCCAGAGGGTCGTGCCGATGGTGGAGTAAACTAAAAAGGGAATCATCGCCATGTGATTCATCCCGGCGGGTAGGGAAATCAAAGTTCGTACTCCGGGGACCAAACGACAGAGTAAAACCGCTTTACTACCGTGACGGTTAAACCATTGATTTGCTTTTTGAATATCTTTAGCGGAAACGGTAATCCATTTGCCGTATTTATCGGCTAGTTTTTCGATTTTTTCCTCATCCACAACCCGACCGAGATAATACCAAGGTAGTGCTCCGACTACGGTTCCGACAATCCCCGCTACCACTGCCGGAATAAATTCCATTTGTCCCTCATGGACGGTAAAACCCGCTAGGGGCATAATTAATTCCGAGGGAATGGGAGGAAAAAGATTCTCTAAAAACATTAATAGGGCTATGCCTAAATAGCCCATGGAAGTCATTGTATTTGTAATCCATTCAGTCATATTTTTTTAGGATTTAGAAAACAGTTTTAAAGTAAAAAAAGGGAGTGGGAAGTAGGAAGTAGGAATTATGAATTATGAATTATGAATTATGAAGTGGCGGGTACTGACTCCTGACTCCTGACTCATGACTCCTAACTCCTGAAAACTGAAAACTGAAAACTGATAACTGATAACTGATAACTGATAACTGAAAACTGATAACTGATAACTGATAACTGATAACTGATAACTGATAACTGATAACTGATAACTTATATTAGGTTCCGGAAGTCCAGGAGTTGATATATTCTAATTGGGCTTCGGTGAGAGTATCGATTTCAATCCCCATGGCTTGCAGTTTCAAGCGGGCGATTTCTTGGTCTAATTCGTAGGGAATCGAGTAGATGCCGGGGGCCAATTTACCTTGATTTTTAACCAAGTATTCTACACCGATCGCCTGGTTAGCGAAACTCATATCCATAACGGCGCTAGGATGACCTTCGGCGGCTGCCAGGTTAACTAGGCGACCTTCACCGATAACAACGACGGATTTACCGCTTTTTAGTCTATATTGTTGGGTAAAGTTGCGAACTTCCTTGACATTATCGGCTTTTGCGCCTAAAGCTTGCAGGTCGATTTCAATATCAAAGTGACCGGAGTTGGAAACAATCGCCCCATCTTTCATCAGGTCGAAATGTTCGGCCCGGATAACGTGCTTGTTACCAGTGACAGTGATGAAGATATCGCCTTCTTTAGCGGCTTCATCCATGGGCATAACCCGGAAACCGTCCATCGCTGCTTCAATGGCCCGCACGGCGTTGATTTCGGTGACAATTACATTAGAGCCTAAACCTTTGGCCCGCATAGCCACACCTTTACCACACCAACCATAACCAGCCACAACCACCGTTTTACCGGCGAGGAGGATATTGGTGGCGCGAATGATACCATCAAGGGTAGATTGACCTGTACCGTAGCGATTATCAAAGAAATGCTTGGTTTCTGCGTCGTTAACGTTCATTGCGGGGAAGGATAACACCCCGGCTTTGAGCATGGCTTGCAAACGGACGATACCGGTGGTAGTTTCTTCGGTAGTACCGATAATGTCGGGTAATTGGTGACTTCTTTCTTTAACTAGGGTGGCTACTACATCACAACCATCATCGATGATAATCTGGGGTTTATGATCGAGGGCGATTTGAACGTGACGGTGATAGGTGTCGTTATCTTCCCCTTTGATTGCATAAACGGGGATGCCGTAATCAGCGACTAAACAAGCGGCCACATCATCCTGGGTGGAAAGGGGATTACTAGCAATTAGTAACGCATCGGCGCCACCGGCTTTTAGTGCGATTGCCAAATTAGCGGTTTCGGTGGTAACGTGACAGCAAGCGACTAAACGCAGTCCAGCAAAGGGTTTTTCGATGGCGTAACGTTCGGCTAATTGACGCAAAACTGGCATTTCCCGACCGGCCCATTCGATGCGCTGTTTGCCGATGGGGGCTAAACTAATATCTTTAATGTCGTATTTCTGTTGAACTGGTGTTGCTACCATAAGGGGTTTTCCTTAAATACAAGCCTTGGCTATTGGTTAATTTAACTTAACATTGTCCGGGGATTTTGGCCAATGTCAAGCTTTTCACTGGTTTTTTATATAGGAAAAAGTTATCAATCCCTCGCTGACCTATCCAGAACTCAGTACATTGTCTCTATTTTGGGTAATTATATAGTACAAATAAACTATTATGTAGCTCAATTAAGCTAGAAATCTCTATCTCTTGATGATAAGATGAACTGATAGGCGACAAACTGACAGGCATTAATCCCAAGATAATCCAGTGGGCAAGAGAAAGGGCGACATATTCTCTTGAGTCTGTGGCGGTCAAGTTTAAAAAAGATGTTTCTGTTATCGAGAAATGGGAGCCAGGAGAGGACTTTCCTGCTTATAGTCAATTGGAAAAGTTAGCAGAAATATATAAACGTCCTCTCGCTTTATTCTTTTTCCGAGAACCTCCCCTAGAAGCGGAGGAAAAACAAGAATTTAGAACTTTGCCAGACTTTGAAATCGAAAATTTGGCTGCCGATACTATCTATGCTTTACGACAAGCAAAAGCGTCGAGTTCGTTTTCATCCTTTAACTACCAGCATAGAAGACAGTGGTTATCTCATAACTCACCATTAAGATAACTGCTATAAGTATCGTCCGGGGTTTGACTCGGTGTCAAAACAAGTTTCAGCTAATTTAATTAAAGTGGTTCGATTAATCTTCCCTTGGAGACTTTTTGGTATCTCTGGTAATTTTATCCAATGTTTCGGCAGTTTATAATTGACTAATTTATCTTTAATCTGGGATTGAATAATTGTCTGGCATATCTGAGAGTTGACGGGTACATAAAAAGCCACAATTACCTGTCCCCATCGAGAATCTGGCAATCCTAAAACCACCACATCTTTAACTAAATTAGTTTGTCTAATGGCAGTTTCTACCTCAAAAGGATAAACATTTTCTCCTCCGGTAATTATTTTTTGACTATCGCGGCCAATGATATATAAATAACCACTTTCATCCAAGTAACCTAAATCATCGGTCTCGAAGTAGCTTGCTTGATTAAGATGGGGATAATAACCTAAAAATAAAGATTTCGCTTCAATAATAATTTTCTGGTTATCGGGATTAATTTTTATCTGAGCATGGGGTAATAGCTGTCCACTACTATTATTGCCTCGTCGAAAATCTTCTGGTTTAAGAGTGACAATTTGTGAGGCAGTTTCCGTCATTCCATAGGTGGGAGACAGAGGAATATTATATTCTCTAGCTTTTTCTAGTAAAGATGGCCATGCAGGGGAACCTCCTAGTAAAACTGTTTTAAAATTGGCTAACCATCGAGGATCATTTTCTAGAAAAAATTGTAATTGAGTGGGAACTAAGGAGATAAAATAATCTTGAAGATTGAGAGTATTTATGCGCTTTTGCTTGATTTTATGGTAAGGAATAACAGCAAAATATCCCCCTGTTAAAAAACTTCTTAGAAACTGCATTAAACCACTAACATGATATAAGGGCAGTAAGCAAAAAGAGTTAACCTGCTTGACTTGAAAATATTCAGAAAAACCTTTGACAGAAGCAGTTAAAGTTAACCAGTTATGGATAGCAAAGCGAATTTTTCCCGATGTTCCTCCCGTGGGTATCATCAGAGAATTAGTCCCAGGATTGACAGGAGGAGAATTATAGTTAAAAACCTTGATATTTTCGCCCAAAATATAATCGGGTTGCATCAGAGAGAAAACCTGTTGCCATTCGTTAGTTTTCCAGTCGGGATTAGCTAGAAATAGGCAACTTTTGGCACTGACGGCAGCCAAGAATATCGCTAAGAATTTAATGGGATTGCCTTCGGACAGAAGTATAGTTAATCGAGGATTATCTGCGGCGATAAATTGCCGAGAATAGGAATGATATAATTGATAAAATTTCTGGCTATTGTATCCATATAACCAATCTTTTTGACTGAGATATGCTAATTGTTTGCTGATGTCTTCCACAGTTTTTCTAACCAATCGGGGTCACTATTATTAAACCATTGTTGCACACCAAAACCTAAAGCCCGCTCCTTTCTGGGGTATTCTTGGGCTAGACGTAAAGCGGATTTTCTGCCGATATTAGTTTCTAAAACGGAGGAAAATACTAAATCTAAGGGATATTTTCCCCAGAGATTTCTTAACCCTTGTATTGAACCAGTAATAGCAGGTTTAATCACAAAAATTCCCCGCCATCCCTGTTGATAACATTCCTCTATTTGTCGAAGATTGGCCACCGATTCATCTAAAGCAATCCCCGTGGTAAAATCTTGACTTAATTGCAACATTTCCGCTAATTGAGATGGGGGTAAAGGTTGTTCGATAAATTCAATTATTTTAGATTCATCGGCAATTTTTAACCAGATTCTACTGTCAGTAATACTTAATCCCCCATTGGCATCTAAACGCAATTTAATTTCCCTGGGTAATCGGGTAATTAATTTTTCAAATAAGTTTAACTCTTGCTTGAGAGAATTGACTCCAATTTTCCATTTATAAGTATTAGTTTGATTGGCGGCTAAAATATCATCCAGACAGGGAAATACTGCCGCACCAGTGGGCAATAAATAACTATAATTTTTCGGTTCTAATTCTATTGATTGATTTTCTATACTTAAATCTTCTAAAGCTGATTCAAAGGCAAATTGACAAGCGGGAAATTGTTCAGGAATAGAAAAAATTGAATTTATTGATAGGGGATTTTCGAGACTTTGACAAAATAATATTGCTGCCGATAATGTTTCCGAACCAAATTCAGGTAAAGGAGCAATTTCTCCCCATCCAATACGTCCATCTTCAGCTTCTAAGCGAATAATAATTCCTTCCCTAATTTGCCATAGTCTGTGATGGGTTTGTAGGGGACGCAGCAAAGGACGCTGATAAACACGAAATTGCCAGAAATACATGATTAACTATAAGTAGTCGTGAAAAATTAATTTTCTAGTTGAGATAGGAGACCTTTTAGTGTTCAGTAATCAGTGAAAGGCTGCAGCTCAATTTTATAGAAATATCTATATCATATTTTGGGCTTGTAAGTAAGTAATCTCAATTAATTGTTAGGGAGGCACAATTATTTTTAGGATGAGTTAGCGGTAGCTTAACATGAGCAGGCGTTGGGTTTCATGCTTCAAACCAACCTACGTTCTTTATAGAGTTTGTCAGCGAAACGTTTTTTGTCTTAAAGTCCAGACAACAGGTTTCTCCGAGAAACCCGTTTTCTAGGTATTGACGGTTGTTGGGTTCATGAGCTGCCTAACGCACCCTACAAGCTGTATTAAGATTAAACTAATACAAGTATATCAGAGGCGGTAAGAGTGGGTTTAGAACTAAGAGTTGCAATTTGAATGGCTGCTATTGTACCTGTCCCGTCCCCATCAAAAAATAGGTCTCCAGT
>NZ_JAJTDH010000076.1:0-25874 GCF_021300285.1 Microcystis sp. 49638_E5
TAGTGCCAATAACATCATCAAAATTGGTCACCGTAAAAGTTAAGACCGGACCCCCCAATACCTGCAAATTGTTAGTCGATAGGCCTAAATTGACATTAATAGACGCGGGAGATGCTGCCCCGGAAGCATCAATTGTATTGTTGCTAAATCCAGCGTTGGCAATGATAGTTTCAACTTGGAACAGTTGATCTGTGGCTCCACCGCCTTTGAGAACAGAGCCAGTCGGTAGCAGGATAATGCTGCTGCCAAAACTGCCGTAATTGGCCACATCAGTCCCCGTACCACCATTTAAAAAATCACTGCCTAAACTGCCAAAAAGAGTGTCATTGCCAATTTCCCCTGAAAGATAGTCATCCCCACTACCGCCGTCGAGGAAGTCATCACCATCACCACCATTAAGGACATCGTTACCGCCTAGCCCAAAGAGTCTGTCGTTGTCAACACCACCCTCAATGGTGTCTGCGAGAGAGTTACCCGTGAGAGTGTCATTGCCCGTCAAGCCCAGAATTATCCAGTTATCCACAGCTAGTGCCGTGAAAGAGTTGAAGCCGAAGATGTCGATGTAGGTTTGAGGCATATTACGAAAGTTAATGTCAAGAAATGTTAATGTAAAAATATTAGTAGTTTAGTTAAGTTTTGTAAACCCCTTAATAAAACTTAATATTTGTTCGTGGAAACACCCTATCCCGACGACGGGTGCATCTCATACTGGCGAAAATAGCCACAATCGGCAATTATCGGTGACTCTCATTTAATACACATATACTAACAAGTACCTGTAAGCATCTCACCGAAAAGCTAATGTGCGCTGGCGTTTGGGGACGGCACTCTGATCACAGTCTTCTCCTCCCCAACGGGGGTTGGGAGGTAGAATACCGCAAGGGCTTGGATTGAGCGATAAAATCGGAAGTAATAAGTAGGTGGCTGTTAAAAATTGTCAGACACCCCCTGATTAAAGGTAGGACTGATTCATTCTCCGAATCTAATTCTTTTGTTGCTACCTTTAATCGCTTATGAGGTAAGCAAAGCACGACGTTTTGAAAAATTTTCAGATATTTATTCCGAGAAATCGACTAAAAACTTTGCCAGATAAGGATTTGAGAGAATGACATTTGAGAGAATGAAACGACCCTACCTGATCAAGGGGGGCAGGGGGAATCAAAGACAAAATCTATCTTCAATTTAATTGAAACCAATTACTTACTAATATCATTTTTCAAAAGTAATGAGAGACTTAGTTGATCATTTCAAAGCGCAATTGCTCTCTGAAAAGGGAATTTCGCTCTCAGATGTTAGTCACGATTATTGAAAATTGGTATAATCTAGGAGAAATTTTGACTTTCTTATTCTATTAATATGCCAACTTATCCTGATATCTCCAGTCAAGCTTTTAAACATCCCCTAGATCAGCAGGCTGAACAGGCATTAAGATCAGTTCCGGGGTTTGACTTATTAGCGAAAAGTTTTTCCGAATATCTCTATGAACGTCCCCAGCAAATTTTATTGATGGGCAATGATCTAAAAGTCGGCCCGCGTCAATACGCCACTTTATACGGTATCTATCGCCAATGTCTGCGGGATTTAGATATGTCCCCAGAACCGAATCTTTATGTCAGTCAAAACCCTTCAGCGAATGCCTATTCTTTGGGTTCTGAACATCCCTACATTGTCTTTAATACTGCCCTTTTAGACCTCTTAGATGAAGAAGAAATTCGAGTAATTCTTGCCCACGAATTAGGACATTTAAAATGCGATCATAGTATTTTAATTCAACTGTCTTTTTGGGTGATGGGGGCGGCTAATTTGCTTGGGGACATCACTTTAGGACTAGGAAAAGCCATTACTACTGGTCTAGTTTATGCCTTTTATGAATGGCGAAGAAAAGCCGAATTATCCGCAGACAGAGCCGCTTTATTAGTTACCGATGATTTAAATTTAGTCCTGAGAACTTTAATGAAATGTGCAGGAGGAAGTCAAAAATACCTGCATGAATGCAACTTAGAAGAATTTATTCGCCAAGGGGAGGCCTACCGACAATTAGACCAAGATAACTTAAACCAGATTTATAAATTTATCATTTATAATGGCGGTAATGGTTCCTTTTTAACCCATCCTTTTTCCGTAGAAAGAGTGCATTATCTACAGGAATGGTTTAACTCGGAATCCTATCGTCAAATTCGCCGGGGAAACTATGCCAAAACAGGGGTAAAAAGCTCAATTAATGTTGATGCTAATGATAGGGAAAGCGAAAGATTGCAGCGACAAATAGCAGAACTACAAGCAGAAATTGAACGGGCAAAAAGACAAAGAAACCCTGAATAATCTATACGAAGGCAGGAGACAGGATTCAGGAGATTGCCTTTATTTATTCTCCCTTCTCCCCACACCCTACACCCCACACCCTACACCCCACACCCCACACCCTTTACTGATCACTGAAAATTCTCTTGTCTGTGTTTTGCCGATTTGGTGAGTACAATAGAGGTATCGGGGACCGAGAATGGCAATTCTCCCTACGATGATCCATAAACACTTACCCCCACTCTCTTTTTTTTGTTCTACTGCCCATGCTCCAAGATACCCAATCCATTCGTTACTATCAAAGACTAACCGATGACATGGTGGATCTTTGGCACCGTGGCTCCCGTTTTGATGAGATCCGGCTATATGTAGAAGGCTATTTAGCCTGTTTACGCGATTCTAGTTCCATAGAACCCTATCTAATTCATCGTCTCGAAGAAGAAATATTTCGTTTTCTGCGAGATCCTTCTAATTTTGAATATCTCTCCCCCCAAACCCAAACCCAAACTGAGGCAGATTATGGCTATTATTAACCTTTACTCTTGCCTCATCTCCACAAGCAATTTAAATGCGCGGACAGCTGATCAGGACAATTGGGGATTTTTACGAGAGATTTACTGAGCTTGACAGGAACGAGATTGGGTCATCTGTAGAACAATAGTATCGATCGCTTTCACCAGGGCCTGTCCGGAAACCCGTTGATTATTAACGATAATGCTAAATAACATCGGTCCTTGGTTGGGGTGTTCTAGATAACCCGATAGGGCCCGCACACCGGTAAGAGTGCCGGTTTTAGCGTAAACTGTGCCAGTGGCGGCCGTCTGACGCATCCGGTTTCTCAGGGTGCCACTAATTCCCGCCACAGGTAAGGAAGCATAGAAAGTATCGCGATTAGGAGAATAATACATCACCCGCAAAATTTCCACGATCGAGCGGGGAGTAGCGGTATTACGGCGGGATAATCCCGAACCATCGGCTAAACGAAAACCACTGGGATTGATGCCCAATTGTGCCAAGATGGCAGTAACATTTTTAGCACCGCCGATAAAGCGAAAAAGAGTGTCAGCGTAGAAATTATTACTTCTCTGATTAGTGATATTAACCCAATCGCGCAGGGATTTTTTCTGAATTGTCGTTTCCGGGTTCATCACCTGTAAAGCGGCAGCCGTGGTAAATAACTTTGTATTAGAAGCGGGGATAAAATAGCGATCAGCGTTATGACTATAAATAACTGTTTGGCGATCTATAGATTCGATTAATATACCCCACTGATTGGGAGCTTGACCGATAACTTTATCTATATTTGCCCCGATCAATTGAGTACAGGTATTATCGATGTTATTGTTTTCTGGCGGGGGAACGTATAATTCTATGGATTCGTTCGACGAGGAAGGAGGGGGATAAACGGAGAGATTAACTTGAGCGATGCTAGGGTAGGCCAAAGCGATAGTGGCTACACTGGCCACTGTCAGGGAATTGAGGCAGTTGAGGAGTTGTTTCATGCTGTGTTTGTGTAAGAGTCTGGTTTCCGTAAGCGTTCGCCCTATTGTACCAGTTGCCGCTCAAGTGTCAACGTTACCTTTCTAACAGATTTTAGCGGCTAATTCACACCAATGCCAGAGAAGAAAGCTTGTCATAGCCCGGAACTGCACTGATACCGCTTGACTGGTGGGAATTTTTCTGGGTTCCAAAATCGTGCTATTTTGATACTGTTGACATTGCTGATGACAATTTGGGGATAATAGAAGCAAAGTCTAGGAAAAGGGATGTAAAACCCATGTATTCTGTCTCAGATGACTCCAAAACAATGACGAATACCAGCCGTCAAACTGTTCTAGAGACGTTAAACTTACAAAAAACTTATCGGACGGGATTCTGGTTAAATAAAAAAATCGAATCCTTGAAAAACTGTACTTTAATTGTCCATGAGGGCGAAACCTTTGGATTATTAGGCCCGAACGGGGCCGGCAAAACCACGCTCTTAAAAACCCTTTTGGGGATTGTCCGACCCACTTCCGGACGGGCCTTGATTCTCGGTCAACCAATTGGCGATCGCTCGGTCAGGCAACGCATCGGCTATCTTCCCGAAAATGCCTACTACTACGACTATCTCACCGGCTGGGAATTCCTACAATTAATCGGCGGCATTTTTAAGATTCCCTCTTCTGTGCAGAAAAAACGCATTCCTGAATTATTGGATTTAGTGGGATTAGACCGCAAAACTGCCCAGAAAAAACAATTGCGTCAATATTCTAAGGGGATGATGCAACGGATCGGTATAGCTCAAGCATTAATCAATGATCCCGAATTAGTCTTTCTCGATGAACCGATGTCGGGACTCGACCCTATCGGTCGCTATCAGGTGCGAGAAATTATTCAATCCCTCAAACAACAGGGGAAAACTATCTTTTTTAACTCTCATATTCTCTCCGATGTGGAACAAATTTGCGATCGCATTGCCCTGTTAGCTCGGGGAGAATTACTCTGTGTTGGTTCCCTCGACCAAATTCTCGGTCGTGCTGATGTCTATCAGGTGATTGTTCAAGGTGGTAGGGAGGATCAACTACAGCAATGGATACTCGGTTTACATTGGCGCGATAATTTTTGGCACGGACAATTACAGGGAGAACCCGATGCTTTTCTGGCTGCCCTGTCTAGTATGGATGCTCGCTTGATTAGTCTTAATTTAGCTCGTGCTTCCCTAGAAGAATTTTTTATCGACCAATTACGTCAGCGCGGTATGACCTCTAGTCAATAGGCACTCTCGGAGCAAATCCGTTTTTAATAGTAGCCAAGAAACATTCTCTCAGATTTGGTCAGGATTAATGCCCAATTCCCGCAGTTTATTGGCTAATCTTTCCGCTCGTTGTTTTTCCTCGTTATAGCTGGTGAAAGCTTGTCCATCGGGATAAAAAAGCAACATTTCTGGTTCCCCCAACTGAAAACGAATGCCTAAACGGGGACTAACCCAATTATCAAGGGTGTCAAGAATTTCTAGCTGATTTTCGCCTCTTATCCAACCACTGGCATCGTTTTTATGGGGATCATAAAGATAATACTCCTCGACCCCATAACGGTCATAAAATAGCTGTTTTTTGGCCATTTCCGTGAGGGTGTTACCCGGAGAGAGGATTTCAAAAACCACCTGAGGACTAATGTTATTTTCTAGCCATTGTCGATAGGAACCTCTTTCCCCTTTTGGTCTCCCAAAAACCACCATGATATCCGGCGCTTGACGCAGTTTATGATCATTTTCCACGGGATACCAAAGTAAATCCCCCGCAACAAAGACATCAGACTGCTCGCGAAATAGCCAGTCTAAATTAGTTTTAATTGTTGTGATCCAACGAAATTGCAAGGTATTATCGGCCATGGGTTGACTATCGCTATCGGGGTAGATAATTTCAGTGACGTTAGTTTTATCTAGTTGCGAAACCATAAGACTAAGTTAAAAGGGAAAAATATAATTCTATAATAGCGGGCATTTGTATTATATAGCAATTTGTCGGCTGGTTTAACAAGGCGTAACCCACCGCCAGGATCCTAGACAGTGCCAAATTGCTGTGTTAGAGTGATAAATACTAGGAATAATCGGTCTATCTTCCTATACTAGCCCCTATGCAAGCATCGGTAGTTACTCTTCAAGAAATTATTCAAGGCAACACACAATATATAATTCCACTATTTCAGCGCACTTATAGTTGGAAAAAGAAAGATTGGGAAGATTTATGGGATGACATAAGCTATTTGTACGGTCAAGAAAACCCTCGTCCCCATTTTATGGGTTCGATAGTTAAAACTCAAGTTTCGCCTAACTCCGGCGTGGTCAATAAATATCTGCTAATTGATGGACAGCAACGTTTAACGACTATTTTTCTGCTCTTTGCTGCTTTGCGAGACGTAGCGAAAGACCAACAAGAACAGGATTTAAGCGCAGAAATTGACAAAACATTTCTTGTTAATCCCTTTAAAAAAGGTTCTGATTACTTTAAAATTCAACCTACTCAGTTAGACCTAGAATATTTTCAGTCTGTAATCCGTGGCAAAATCATCGACAAAGAAAATACCATATCCCAGTGTTATTTCTTTTTTAAAAGAAAGATCAATGAACAATCATATTCGTTAGCTAAACTAACAGAAGTTATCTGTAATCACTTATCTTTGGTCAATATAACTCTTGGTAATGACGACGATCCCTACCTAGTATTTGAAAGTTTGAATGCCACGGGGCAGCCTTTAACTGAGGCCGATTTAATTCGTAATCATTTATTTATGAAGGTTCGTCAAGAGGAGCAACAGACACTATATGATAGATACTGGCTGCCGATGCAGGAAAAATTAGGAGATAATTTAACAGAATTTATCCGTCACTATTTATCAAAAAGTGGGGCAGAAATTAGAAATAACGAAATTTATTCTGCCTTTAAAAATAAACTAGCTGATAATAATCCCGCTCTCTATATAGAGGACTTATATACATTTTCCATGTATTATGCCAAACTAATCACTCCCAGGCTGGAAAATAATTCTAGTATTCGTAAATATCTCGATTCTTTTCAGCGTCTAGAGGTCTCTACTATCTATCCATTTCTTTTAAATTGTTATGATGACTGGGGAAATAGCAAATTATCTGAAAAGGACTTTATAGAGGTTTTAAAAACCCTTGAAAACTTTCTTGTCCGTCGTTTTGTTTGTGGTATTCAGACTCGCGGACTTAATAAAACTTTTGCTTTACTATATTCCCAAGTTCAAAAAGATGCTGCTTTAAACTCTGAACCTTTTATTAAAAGATTAAAAATCTCTCTTCAAAAGAAAGACTACCCAAAAGATAATGATTTTAAAGAAAAGTTAATAACCATCAAACTATACGGAGGAAATCGCAGCGAAAAAGCGAAAATTATTCTCGGTGCGATCGAAGAATCTTTTGGTCATCGAGAAACTGTAGATTTAAGTGATTCTCGCCTGACTATTGAACATATTATGCCGCAAAAACTAAATGATAAGTGGAGAGATTATTTGGGAACAGATGCAGATATTACCCATCAACTTCTTGTGCATACTTTAGGTAATTTAACCCTGACGGCTTATAATGGAGAACTGGCGGATAAAGATTTTTCTCACAAGAAAGAAGAACTCCATAAAAGCCATCTTGAAATTAATAAATACTTTGATAGTATTAACTCATGGCAAAAAGAAGATATCGAACAACGTGCTGAATATTTGGCCGACCGTGTTATAAAAATTTGGAGTTATTTTGGCGATGATTCGCTGCCGGTCAATGAAACTGCATCTGTCAAGGATACAAAACCCAAAAAACTAATTATTCGTGGTAAACAACAAACAGTAAAAACTTGGAAAGATGTACTAATTTTTACCTTGAATACTCTCTACGATCTAGACCCTGAAAAGTTTCAAGAGATTGTGCTAGAGTTTCCTCGCTTTTTATCGAAAGATGACACAAAATTTCGCCGACCTCAAAAACTTGAAAATAATGTTTTTATAGTAGAAACTAATTTTTCGGCCAAAGATATCCACTATTTTTGTGTAAAAGTAGTAGAAACTATGGGATTATCCTCAGAGGATTGGTCAGTCGAAAGAGAACCTAAATAATCACTCCACCATCTCTTGACAAATCGCATTAATTATATATTACTATATCTGGCTCTATCCTGATATTTTTCTGAAGCTAGAAGGGTATATTAAGAGAGATTCCGATCACCGCTTATTGAGATAAATCTATTATGCTTATTTACTTTATTCATGGAGTGGCCACAAGAGATGCTAGTTATGCCAATAAATTAATTAAACTAATTGAAGAAGAATGTAAACGCAAAAATCAGATTATTCCCTACTGTTATGCAGGGTTTTGGGGAAATGTTCTCAAAGGAACCGAAAAGTTATGGCGAGATATCGAGCAAGAATTACAGACACAAAAACAGAAAAATAGTAATTTTAACCCCGAGCAATCCTTTCGCTATCAAAACTTTAGAAAAGAGTATTTATCTTATTTTATCGGTGACGCATTTAGCTATTTAGGCAGCGATCGAGGAAAACAAATTCGCCGCATTATTGCCGATCAATTAATCGATCTTGTTCAAGCTTATCCCCAGGAAACCGAATTACATATAGTCGCCCATTCTTTGGGTACTGTAATCCTTTGGGATCTGTTATTTTCTGAGCGTTTTGATCCTAAGGATCCCGCTCATGAAATTCGTAATCTTATCGGTAAAGAACGGGGCAAACTTTCCCTATCTAGTGTGACAACAATGGGTTCACCGATCCCATTTTTAAATCTAACTCTAGGCATTGATACCAATCAAATTGAAAAATTTATTAGCCAGCATCAAGGCCAGCGTTTGCTCTGGAATAATCTGATTAATTCCTCCGATATTATCGCTTATCCAATTCGTCCTCTTTTTGATTCTATAACCGATGTATCCAAGATTTTAATGAGCGATTATTATCTAGAAGCGACTGGCAATATTTTTGATTCTGTAGAAATTGCTGCCGTAGTATTGAATTCCCTTAATGCTCATACCTATTACCTAGCATCAGATAAAGTGGCCAAAAATATCGTAGAGACAATTTATTTTGATCAGCAGGATTATAATCATGGCAATAGTTACAGTAATAACACTTGTGTTGATCTTGCCATAGAAAGAATAGACAAAATATCTGGAGTGACTAAAAATCTGGCAAAAATGAAACCTTTAAAAGAAAAAATATTACTAGAAGGTAAATTTAAAGATGCCAGTGGTTATATTTATTTAAGCTCAGATTTATATCGTGTCCATCATGTTTATATACAGGACAATCATCAAAATATTGTATATGCTGTATATGTGGGCTGGATTCATGTAGAGGGATTGAAAAATTCTGTCACCGAAATCATCAGACAGCTATGTTATGTCAACGATGAAGCAAAGAATAGCTAATAGCTGCGCTATACTGCCATTATTGAGATTAAACCAGCATTTATGAGTCAATCCCCCCGTATTCTAGCACTCGATTTTGATGGTGTTCTTTGTGATGGCATGATCGAGTATTTTCAGATTAGCAAACGCACCTATGAAACCCTTTGGCCAGAAATAATTCCCGAGGATTTTTTCCCGAGGTTTTCGCAACTTCGTCCCGTTATCGAAACCGGTTGGGAAATGCCTTTACTGTTGCGATCGCTCGTTCTCGATATTCCCGACGAGGAAGCTTTAAATAATTGGCCGTTAATTCGGCAAAATCTGCTAGAAAGGGAGAAAATAGCGAAAAAAGTTCTCTCAAATGCTCTCGATGGTCTTAGGGATCAATGGATTGAGTCGGATCTAGAGTCTTGGTTAACTTTACACCGATTTTATCAACCCGCGATCGATCGCCTGGCCTCTCTTTTAGACTCGGATTTTTTGGTCTATATCATCACTACAAAAGAAAGTCGTTTTGTCAAGCAATTGTTACAAAAAGTAGCAATTAATTTTCCGGCAGCGAGATTAATTGGCAAGGAAATTAAACAGCCGAAATACCTGACTATTCAGCAAATACTGGCTGATTTACCAGAATCTCCCGCTAATTTGTGGTTTGTCGAGGATCGTCTCGATGCGTTGGAATTAGTGCAGCAACAAGCAGATTTAAACGATGTGGGCTTATATTTAGCCGATTGGGGATATAATACCGCCCAAATGCGCCAAAAAGTCGCTCAAGATACCCGCATTAAGCTGTTATCCCTATCTCAATTTGCGGCAGACTTCACCCACTGGTAGAGTCGGTGATGGGGAATATTAAGGTAAACTATCTAACTTATCGTCGTCTAACCCACCCGACATTATCTGTTATAATAAAAAGCGTAGTCGTTATGAGTTGCATTTACGGTTATGACTGTCGAGAATTTAGTCGTTATTGGTTCGGGACCGGCGGGATATACGGCGGCGATTTATGCGGCGCGTGCGAACTTAAAACCCTTGATGTTTGAGGGTTTCCAAGCGGGAGGCATTCCGGGGGGACAATTGATGACCACCACAGAAGTAGAAAATTTCCCCGGTTTTCCCGAAGGAATCACCGGTCCGAAGCTGATGGAAAGAATGAAGGAACAGGCCGAAAGATGGGGGACCCAATGCTATACCGAAGATGTTATCTCGGTGGATTTAAGTCAGCGTCCTTTTACCATTCGTTCCACGGACCGGGAAGTTAAGGCCAATAGTATTATTATCGCCACGGGAGCCACTGCCAAACGCTTAGGATTACCCAGCGAGGCCCAATTCTGGAGTAACGGGATTTCCGCTTGTGCTATCTGTGACGGTGCTACACCGATATTTAGAGAGGAAAACCTCGCTGTCATTGGTGGCGGTGACTCCGCAGCCGAAGAAGCCGTATATTTAACTAAATACGGCTCTCACGTCCATTTATTGATACGCGGGGAAGCGATGCGTGCCTCGAAAGCAATGCAGGACCGGGTGTTAAATAATCCGAAAGTTACCGTTCATTTTCACACCCAAGCACTGGATGTGTTCGGTACAGACAGTAAAATGGCAGGACTACGCATTAAAAACTCGCAAACGGGAGAAATCAGCGAATTAGCCGTTAGAGGGTTATTTTATGCCGTCGGTCACACTCCCAATACTTCCCTATTCCAAGGACAACTAGAATTAGACGAGGTGGGTTATGTGAAAGTCAAACCGGGGACTGTTGCTACCAGCGTCGAGGGGGTTTTTGCCGCCGGAGATGTGCAGGACCACGAATACCGTCAGGCAATCACTGCCGCAGGTACGGGGTGTATGGCGGCGTTATTGGCAGAAAGATGGTTATCGGAGCATAATTTAATCCAAGAATACCGTCAATCAGCCAGTTCTGAACATTACGAGACGAAAACCGTTAGCGAAACCCCGGCCGATACGGAGGAAACTTTTGATATTAACAAAACCCGTCACGTTGGGGGTTATGCTTTGCGGAAATTATTCCACGACGGCGATCGCTTGTTAATGGTAAAATATGTTTCTCCCACCTGTGGCCCCTGTAAAACCCTGAAACCGATTTTAGATAAAGTGGTCGATGAGTACGATGGCAAAATTTATTTTGTGGAAATTGACATCGAAGCTGACCTGGAAATTGCCAAAATGGGTCAAGTAACTGGGACTCCCACGGTACAATTCTTTAAGGACCGGGAATTAGTCAAGGAAATGCGCGGAGTCAAACAAAAAAGCGATTTTCGTCAAGTAATTGAAAGTTATCAATAATCAGTTATCAGTTATCAGTTATCAGATGTGAGTTTTGAGTTTACTGTTTACTGAAAAAGCTCCCCACACCCCACACCCCACACCCCACACCCCACACCCCACACCCTAATTCATAATTCATAATTCATAATTCATAATTCATAATTCCCTAATTCATAATTCATAATTCCCTATGCTAGAGGCTTTACAATTTGATTTTATGCGCCATGCGATTGCCGCAGGAATATTAGTTAGTATTGCCTGTGGGATTGTGGGTACTTTAGTAGTAGTTAATCGCGTGGTTTTTATCAGTGGGGGAATCGCTCATGCTGCCTATGGAGGGATAGGAATCGGTTATTTTTTTGGTATTAATCCTCTGGTGGGGGCGATATTTTTTACCTTTTTTTCGGCTTTAGGCATGGGGTTTTTACAGCGTCGCATCCGCGAGAGAGCCGATACTTTAATCGGGGTGATGTGGGCGATTGGTATGGCGATTGGGGTAATTTTTATTGATTTAACCCCCGGGTATAAAGCTGATTTAATGAGTTATCTTTTTGGTAGTATTTTAACTGTACCGAGGGATGATTTATGGATAATGGCGGGCATAGATATATTAATTATAACCTTAGTTAGTATCTTTTATAAAGAGTTGTTAGCCATATCTTTTGATGAAACTTTTGCGATTATTCGTAATATTCCCGTGGAGATAATTTATTTAGGTTTAATGGGAATAACCGCTTTAACTATTGTGGCAGTAATGCAGGTAGTAGGATTAATTATGGTAATTGCTTTGTTAACTATTCCTGCGGCTATCAGTGGACAATTTGTTAAAAATATGAAGGCAATGATGGTCCTAGCGATTATCTTAGGAATTGTCTTTACTTTGGTTGGTTTATGGTTATCCTATAGTTTAAATCTCACCTCGGGGGCGACAATTATTTTAGTGGCAGGATTGGGTTATTTAATCAGTCTTGCTTGGAAACCTTTCATCCTCACTATCACCAGAAAAATAGCTAATCTTTAAAGCTCTCCCCTAGTTGTGGTGATATAGCATTTATCTTAATAGTGAGGTATAAGGTTTTTATTTTCGGGAGACAGGAGCCGGTCGTTAATACCAAGTTAGGTTATACTTCATCTTTATGATAAACGCCGTAATTTAAAGAAAAAATACCAAATCCGTGTTAATCGCAATGATGATGAAATCCCGAAAGATATACTGTGACTAGATTTATCAAAAGTTTTGCCCGGCGGATTTGGTAAAATCAAGTAATTAATCGAGTTCATCAAACAAAAGTTCCTCTAGAATTGGTCCCATACCGTCATCATCGGGGGAAACTAATTCAACTTTCCCTTCCCCATCACCGACAGCTAAGAATAACAAAGGAGCAAGGGGACTGTAAATCGAGTATTTTTGGTCTTCGGAAAAGAAACTGGCGAGAAATTGCAATTCTTCCGGCTCTGATGACGAGGAAGGAGCATCGCTATCGATTTCTAAACTGAGAACATTATCTTCTTCTAGGGGAGGCAATTCACCACTAACGGTTAAAGTGTGAGCAGTGGGTTTGAGCAATAGGTCTAATTCTGCTAAAACTGCCTTAGCATCCGCAAAAACCCGCTCGATTTCCTCGCTATCTTCGATTAAGAAGGCATCAGATTCTTCTTCCTCCGATTCCTCGTCCCAAGCTAGAATCATCACCGGGGTATCCACGGGGACAAGAAGCATATAGGTAAGGTCATCGGTTTCATAGGCATTCTCAATATAACAGTCTAGTGATCGACCTTGCTCATCCCAGAGGGTTATGACATCCGCTTCTTCGAGTTCGTTTTCTTGAAAATTAAATTGAGGGGACATAGGCTCTCAAACGCTAATGATTGAATCAGAATATCATGAGATGCTCCTCAATCAAGCCAAGAATTCCGGTGCAAATGTTGAAAACCCTGTACATCAGTTAAATTGTATTGTAGGGGCGTGATGGTGATAAAATTCTCGCCAATAGCGCGTACATCCGTAGGCACTTCCGGGGGTAAATGGCTGTAGTCCGGTTGTTCGATATCTTCCACCACTTCCCCAATTAACCAGTAATAACTTTTACCCCTGGGGTCCAGTCTTTTCTCGAAGGTTTCCTCGTAGCGTCGCAATCCCTGCCTAGTGATTTTCACTCCCTTGATTTCGCCACTACTAACCGGAGGGACGTTGACATTGAGTAAAGTGGGAACAGGAAAAGGGTTAAGGGTAACTTTCCTGACTAAAGTGAGGGCAAAATCCGCAGCCGGTTGGAAATCACAAGCTTTAAAACTGGCCAGACTAACGGCAATACTGGGAATACCTTCGATTAATCCCTCCATGGCCGCGGAAACCGTGCCAGAATAGAGGATATCAGTACCGAGATTAGACCCGTGGTTAATGCCGGCTAAAACTAAATCGGGACGCTCTTTGAGGACGGCACTAAGGGCAAATTTTACCGAATCGGCGGGAGTTCCCGAGCAGGACCAGGCAATCACATCGGGGTGAAAAATTCCTTCCACCTGTTCGGCCCGGATGGGATGGTGTAAGGTTAAGCCATGACCGGTGGCAGAGCGCTCGCCGTCGGGACAAACTACGGTGACTTGATGACCGGCGGCAGCGAGGGTGTTGGCAAGGGTGCGGACTCCTAGCGCGGAAATACCGTCATCGTTACTGATAAGTAATTTTAAAGAGCGATCGCTAGTCATGGGAAATTTCTACTCTACTGCGCCGGCTAGTGGTATAATGTAATAGTATTTTATCGTGGGTACGTAGCTCAGAGGATAGAGCACCAGGTTCCGGTCCTGGGTGTCGGGGGTTCGACTCCCTCCGTACTCGTTAAGTAATGTAGGGTTGATTCATGAATCAACCCTACCCTTTGGGGGTAGGAGTGCCTTTCTTGATACTCAAGGGATTGAGTATTACTTGCGATTTTATTGCTCAATCCAAGTTTTTGGGGGGTAGAACCCCCCAAACCCCCTAGAGTTGATTTATTGTAGGGTTGATTTATTGTAGGGTTGATTTATTGTAGGGTTGATTTATTGTAGGGTTGATTTATTGTAGGGTTGATTTATTGTAGGGTTGATTTATTGTAGGGTTTGATTTATTGTAGGGTTGATTTATTGTAGGGTTGATTCATGAATCAACCCTACCCTTTGGGGGTTTATGGGGTTTTAGTTCAATTTCCCCACTTCCCAATTCATAATTCATAATTCATAATTCATAATTCATAATTCATAATTCATAATTCATAATTCATAATTCATAATTCATAATTCCCTTACAGGTTTTGGTAAGCTTTGAGGGTGGCAGTTTTGACGCTTTCGGGGACGAGGGGAAAGGTAGTTAATATATGTTGAAATTCTGTTAGGGTTAATTCATACAAGTGGGCGACTATTGCATCTAATTTCGCTCTAATTGCCATTCTTTCTGCTTCTTCTGTTACTCCATTTTTATGGGAACCTATCCCCACTTCTTTCGCTAATTGCTCAAATTCTTCTGTGGTACAAATCAATTTTGCCGCATTTTCTACTATCTCCTGAAAGTATTTATCTTCCTCTTTTAGTCGGGGGATAGGTAGTTGATATATGTAGAAAAAATTTATATTAGCAGATACCCGATGACGAAGGGAATAATCTAGCACAAAACTATTCCAGATAGCAACCAACAATAAACATTCTTTATTGTTGGTTGCACGATTAACTTCTTCTTGAAAATGTACAATAGATTGAAAGTTTTCTCCATGAAAAGCAGGAGGTATAATGGTAGCTATTAAAGTTCTAGCATTAGTGCTACTGGCAATTTTACGAAATCCAGTTCGATAGGTTTGATAGTCTAGTATCTGCTGATTATCTGGCAATTTTCCTAATATTGCTTTTCTTCCTTCTGATTCATTTATCCAATAGCGCGGTTGAGATAAACCATGGCTGAACTGTTCAATCATTTTTCCTTCGTAGAGGGGTAGTCTTCCCTGTGCGGGTTCAGTTTTAAATAAATGACTATCATTAGTCATGTGAAATTCTGATGTTAACTTGAGATTCCATGTATCGGGAAGGGTTTCTCCTAGCAGGGGAAAACGAGACATTTTTTCTGCGATATGAATATCTATATCTTGTTTAAATTCCATTACCGAGAGGGAATCGGGGGATAGTTTGCGGATTAAATCGACGCTAATTACTAAACTATCTTTATGGGGAAAACGTTGTAATTCCTCAACATCGTGACGCATAAATTCCACAGGAAAGGAAAGAGTTTGTTTATTTTTCTCAAAAGTTAAGATAGCAATCTTAAAACTTCTATGGACATTTTCAAAAATTTCTTTACGATTTTCAAAACAAAATAATCCTGTCAGGTTTGTCTGAGAAAATAACATTTCCCGCAGTTGCTTGGTTCCTAAATCGGTATAAATTCCACTGGGAACAACTATTCCACATTCTCCCCGGGGATGGAGGAGATTAAAACATTGTTCAACAAAAAGCTTATAGAGATTAATATCCGTCCCTTGCTTTTTACCATTGACAATAGAGATTTGATTTTTATATTGTTCCGAGGAACGAAAATAGAGACTAACGTGGGGGTATTGACTTTGATATTCTAACCATGCTTGAGCGATTTCGGGATTAGTTAACAGTTTTTTCTGTTCCTTTTCAAACGTCTTGATGTCCATTTTATTTTTAGTCACCAAGTCGCTATGCTGAGAAAAAAATTCTTTCGCTTGGGGTTTAAAGACTTCCCAAGGGGGATTGGTGATAATCACATCAAAACCACCTTTTTCTGTAATCAGTTTATCGAAGTGATAACCCCAGTGGAAGGGTTTCAGGGATTGCATATCAGAGAGAGTTAATAAACGTTTCTTTGCTTTTCCCGTTAATTGTGCGGATTCGTACTTAATTGACAACTTACCGCTAAACTCATCTAAGAGAATTTGGTTTAATTTCTGCACCGATTCGCGGTTGACATCCTCGATGTGATTGCGTAACATCTGGAGACGGTTTTCTTGGGGGGTTCCCTCTACTTCTCCCAACCGAAAAGCGTGTTCTTTGTATAATTCAATACTACGATTTTTTTCTGCGAGAATTGTCTGATAATTTTGCGCGGTGAGGGTTTGCATGAGATTAAAACTTTTTCCGTCCACGCGAATTAAACCGATGAGGGAATTTCCCGACATGATATTAAAATCAATATTCGGTAAGGGTTCCAATTCTGTCACCGATTGTGCGGCAGCAACTAAAGCGAGAAATAAACGCAGTTTTGCGATTTCCGTTGCTTCCTCCATGATATCGACACCGTAGAGGTTATCGGAAATAATTCTTTTTTTGATGTAATATCCGAGAGAGGGATGGGATTTTCTTACCTCTGTTAACCACTGTTTTAATTTACTGTCTCCCCGTAGTTCAATTGTCCCAATCACCGCGCTATAAATTCCGATTAATGTCTTCATCGCAGCCACTAAAAAAGCACCGGAACCACAGGCAGGGTCTAAAATAGAAAGCTGGGGAAGAATATCTTCAATCAGAAGCTGACAGAGGGGAGAATCGAGATTAATTAGTAGTTCAGAAATACTGGCAAATTGTTTGCGGGGATAATATTGATTGCTTCTCTCGACAATCCATTTATTAATCGTCCTATCACAGAGATATTCAGTAATCTCCGGACGGGTATAGTAAGCACCGAAAGCTTTTTGGTTGATATACTTTTCAAAGATATATCCCAAGACATCGGGGTTAATTTCGTCATCGCTTCCCCCCGGAGTGTCGTCAAGGTTCCAAGAGTAACGGGAGAATAAATCGAGGATATTCTCAAATGCTTGGTCATCAATACAAATGTTTTGATAAAGATTTTCGAGGGGATGTTGGAGAAATAATCCTCCGTTAAGATATTTGACTTTTCCCACCAATGCAGTTACTGTCTCATCTCGTTGGGATTCCGGTTGAGCGAATGCTTGGAAAAAGAGGGTTTGCAGAAACTGACGATAAAATAAATTTTTCCCGCGTCGTTGACTTGCTTGTAATTGGTTTTGCAGATAGTTGAAGTCGTTATCGATAAATCCCTTGCGCTGCAGGAAATAGACGAACATTAAACGATTGAGAATAACCGAAGTGTACCATTTTCGATCGCTTTCTCGATCGATTCCTTGGATAAAAGGGAGGAACTGTAAATGCTCTCGCTGAAATTCCTGATAAAATTTCTTGGTAATCTTTTCGATATCGAAACCTTTTTGTAAGCGATGGGCCACCTCCACCACGGAGGGTTCCCCATCTTCAAAATCGGTGATATCGAGGACTAATTCCGCTAGTTTACCGAGAAATAAATCTCCCGGTTGTCCTTTTATATAAAGATGGTCACGGATATAACTTTTACTTCCCTCTCTTTTTACCCAGTACCATAAACTGCGTGTCCGTCCCCCATCGACGAAAATTAGCAGATTTTCGGCAATTCTTTCGATAACTTGCTGGTGAATGTCCCGACGAAGTTTCGCATCGGGTATATCGGTAGTTGTCACCTCTAATACTGCTACTCCGGACACTTCCGCAATCCGTTGACAGGGATATTCTTGATTGTCAACGGTGATACTAACAGTTTTTTTTGCGCGAGGATGAGACCATCCCAATTCCTCGATAAACAGTTCCCCAAATTGGAAGTTAGATAATAAGTCACGAGTCCGGGAGAAGTTGAGGGACATATTAGACCTCTTGGAAAAATTAAAAATTGTTGTTAGGGTTAGGAGTCAAAAGGTTTGATCCCCCTAAATCCCCCTTGATAAGGGGGACTTGAATTGGTTAGATCCCCCTAAATCCCCCTTGAATTGGTTAGATCCCCCTAAATCCCCCTTGATAAGGGGGACTTGAATTGGTTTGATCCCCCTAAATCCCCCTTGAATTGGTTTGATCCTCCTAAATCCCCCTTGATAAGGGGGACTTGAATTGGTTTGATCCCCCTAAATCCTCCTTGATAAGGGGGACTTGAATTGGTTTGATCCCCCTAAATCCTCCTTGATAAGGGGGACTTGAATTGGTTAGATACCCCTAAATCCTCCTTGATAAGGGGGACTTGAATTGGTTAGATACCCCTAAATCCTCCTTGATAAGGGGGACTTGAATTGGTTTGATCCCCCTAAATCCCCCTTGATAAGGGGGACTTGAATTGGTTTGATCCCCCTAAATCCCCCTTGATAAGGGGGACTTGAATTGGTTTGATCCCCCTAAATCCCCCTTGATAAGGGGGACTTAAGAAGGTTGAAATAAACCCAAGGAACAAATAATCTGAGGTTCTTGGGTGGATTCTTGTGGGTGAACAATACAGAGACGGTCATCTTTATATAAAGATACCAGTAAGTCTGCCAATTGTCGGTCACTGATGCCGGTTCTTAAACCACGATTTAAGCGATCGAGAGCCGACTGTCTGAGGGGATAATGATACAATTGGTCGAGAGCCTTGCATAAATCCTCATGAGCAAATAGATCATCCTTACTATCTTGAGAATACCTTTTTAAGCGCTCGTAGGTCTTAAATTTTGCTCCCGTCAATCGTCCCAATTTAGATCCGGAGTTGTTTTCCTCCTCCGCGATTAATTCTGTCCCTTTTTGTACTAACTGATGGTGTTGGGGATGGGGGGGAATGGCCGGGGTTTGGGGATGACAGGCAGCGGACCGTAAAATAGTTAATTGGGATTGAGTCACACTATTTCCCTGCTTATCAATCCATGCTAAAGCATCATTCCCCCCGGCAGTTTTTAGATAAACCATGACTCCCTCCGGATGGGTTGCTGTCCCACTATGGCAACGGGTAGAATAAACCACCGGCGGCAGAGTCTCTATGGTATGTTTTAAACTAGGGTCAACTTCGATCGCATTTTTCCAAATTTGATACGCTTCCGAGGTTAAATCCACTTCTTGATCCTCCTCCTCATCGATAACCTCAGATTTTTCATGATACAGATCTAATAAAGTCTGGTTATCCATCTCCTCCTCAAAAAATACCTCATCGGTCCCCACCACGTCCGCATTCTCTCGCAGTCTTTGAGATAGTCTCGTCCGCAGTTTAATAATTCTCTCCACTCCCTCCGCAGGTAAAAAGGAATAACAGAGAATCTGACTTGCTTTTTGACCGATTCTATCTACCCTTCCGGCCCGTTGAATCAGGCGAATAATTGCCCAGGGTAGGTCATAATTAACGATAATGGCACAATCCTGTAAATTTAACCCTTCACTCAAGATATCCGTCGCAACCAAGACTCGTATTTCTTCCCCCACTTGCTGAGAATTACTGCGGGGACTAAAACGATGGACCATTTCCGCAGGATTAGCAGAGTTTCCCGTCACTCCCGCAATCTTATCCACTCCCCGATTTTGCAACTGAGTGACTAAATAACTGACTGTATCGGCAAATTGGCTAAAAATTAACACCTTTTCTCTGGGATGATTCTCCTCTAACAGCTGCCATAACTTCTCTAGCTTTTCGTCGGTCTCCGGCTGCCAGGTCCCACAGGTTTGCAATAATGCTATTAAAGCCAAGGCATCAGATTTTAGGTCTTTTTTCAATGCGGGTTTAAACACCTCGGGGTTAATCCACTGAAAGCGCTTGCGATAATCACCGCTATACTTTTGATACACTTGTTCGGCTCTTTTTTGATACTCTTTTTCTAATCCGGTTATCCCCCCAGTCTCCTCGGTTTCTATACTTTCATCTTCTCCCTGAGTGACTAAATCCTCATCCAGATAACGAGTGTCTAACAAAGCTGGATCCTGACTCCCGATGGGAAGGGGTAAATTATTGGCCATGGCATGAAGGAAAATATAGTTACGGAGAATATGACGGTCAAGGGATTGCAGGAAAGCATACCCCCCACTCTCCAAACGTTTAAATAAATTCGTCCGACAAAAACCCATTAATCTTTTACCCGCACGGGATAGACTTTTTAAGATGGTTTCTTCCTCTCCTGTCCCTTTGCATCCTTTAATTAGATAATTTCCCAATCCGTAACGGGGTAACTTCAATCCGTTGAGAGTTATCACCACTGCTTCCGAATATAAACGCGCATAAACCGAGTCTTGTAGGTCAAACTTGATTGTCTTTAGTTGTCGTTGGGGAAGATAAACCCTCGACCCATCAGCAAATTTTAGATACCGACGACCCTGTTCGTCTTCTGTAGCATAATTATTTTTGATAAAACCGCGAGTCCGTCTAATCATATAGAGACGCATTAAGTCTCTCCAGTCGTCGGGAGAGTCACTTTTTTCAAAGGCTGCTAGGGACCTAACCGAAGATTGGTATCTGCGATTAAATTCGATTTCTCCTCCCAGAGATTCTAGTAGTCTTTCGGGACGAATTCCGAGATTAGTATCCTCTTGAATGAATAAACGCAGTTGATTGGACAGGTCAAGATAGTTTTTATTGTAGGGAGTCGCAGTCAAGAGAATACAGCGACTTTCATTGGTGTTAATGTACTCCTGTATCACCCGATAACGTTTACCCTCCCGATTGCGTAGGTTATGACTTTCATCGATAATTACTACCCGATAGCGCCGCAGATTGGGTAATTCCTGCATAACCTGACTTAAGGGGATAATTTTCGCTCTTAATTTGTATTTATAGCTGTAATCCTCCCACATGGTTAGGAGATTTTTCGGACAAATAATTAAGATTTCTAAATCGTAGTCTTCCTGCAAAATATATGCTAGAATGGAAGCGATGCGCGTTTTTCCTAACCCCACCACGTCGCCAATTAGTACCCCACCGCGTCTTTGCACATAACGAGCGGCAATTTTAATGGCCGATTTCTGAAAATCTAGTAAGTCTTGGTCAAACTGTCGGGGAATTTTGTATTCCGCTAAACCGGCTCTCGCTTCAAAGGAAAGATGGTAAGCTATTTTTAAATAGATATGATAGGGGGGAATAAGACTTTCCCGGGCCCAACTTTCGTTAATCACCTTGACAATATCCTCGGATATATCCCAACACCAAGCATCGAACCAACGATCATTAAACCACTTTTGTAATTTGGCACAAGCATCGTGGTCAAGGACATCAATATTTAATTCTCCCTGCTGTTGTAATCCCGCAAAAGTTAGATTACTACTACCCAAAAATCCCACCGTTGGGTTATTGACATCCTGTCGATGAATAAGGTATAATTTAGCATGGAGATTATAGCCCAAAAATAAGCGAATTACTAACTTACCCGATTGAATTTGTTTTCCCAACCGTTGCAAAGCTGCCTGATCTCGATTGCTAGGATTTCCCCAAGTTAATTGTTGGCAAAAATCCTGAACAATTTGTTTTCTTAAACGAGCGCAAGTAGCCTTATCTATATCATTTGAGCGCTTCAATAAAGACAGGGATTGCTGTAGTAATTCCTGGGGTGCTTGCTGCATACCAATCAGCAGACGACAACAGGACAAATCACCACCGAGAAAGTGATCAATATAGGTATCAATGGACTGCCAACCGCGCAAATTAAAATAACCCACACAAAAATCAGCGCGTTGGGATGCTAATAAACTTTCGCGTAAAATTGGCAATAAATGGGACTCAATATTATCAATAATACGCGGCATATTTTTAATCCGTAGGGTACGATCTTCGATAGTGTAAACTAGCGATAATTATGGTGAGTGATTTTGGTTATGGTGGTGGGTTACGCGTTGCTAACCCACCCTACTGATTTACTTAATCCAAACAGTTTTAACGTTGACAAATTCGCGAATACCTTCCACACTTAATTCCCGTCCAAAACCGGAACGTTTAATCCCCCCAAAGGGTAAACGAGGATCGGATTTAACCATCCCGTTAATAAACACACAACCGGCCTCAATTTCGGTAATTAAACGCTCAATTTCTGCGGGGTTATTCGTCCAAGCACTAGAACCCAAACCAAAGGGACTATCATTAGCTAAAGAGATCGCTTCCTCGATATTTTTGACTCGAAATAGTAAAGCCACTGGTCCAAAAAATTCCTCTTTTTCCCCCGGAGAACCAGCAGGAATATCGGTTAAAATCGTCGGTAGATAGAAGTTACCTTTTCCCTCTAAACGTTTACCCCCCACAAGGACTTTACCACCCATAGCGACGGTTTTTTCCACTTGAGCGGCAATTTCCGAGACGATCGATGCCGTGGCCAAAGGACCAATATCAACAGTTTCATCGAGGGGATCACCAACTTTTAAAGCTTGGAATTTAGCCACTAATAACTGTTCAAATCGATCGGCGACAGTTTCCATGACAATAAACCGTTTAGCGGCGATACAAGTCTGACCATTATTTAACAATCTTGCCGTCACTGCCGTAGCCGCTGCCACCTCGATATCGGCAGTATCTAAAACGATAAAAGGATCACTACCTCCCAACTCCAAAACCACCTTTTTGATCTGTTTTCCGGCGGCGGCTGCTAAACTGATCCCCGCCGGTTCACTACCAGTTAAAGTGGCAGCTTTTACCCGTTCATCGTTAATTAAATCACTAACGCGATCGGCCCCGATCAAAAGAGTTTGAAAAGTGCCTTCAGGAAAACCAGCTTCTAATAAAATTCTTTCCACCGCTAAAGCTGATTGGGGAACATTAGAAGCGTGTTTGAGTAGGCCGACATTTCCCGCCATTAAAGCGGGAGCAGCAAAGCGAAATACTTGCCATAAAGGGAAATTCCAGGGCATAACCGCTAAAATTACCCCTAAAGGTTGATAACGGACAAAACTGCGACTAGCATCGGTGGTAATCAACACATCTTCCAGATAACCGGCGGCATTATCGGCATAAAAACGACAAACCAAGGCACATTTGAGGACTTCTGCGATCGCTGATTTGATCGGTTTCCCCATTTCTAAAGTCATGGTTTTAGCCAATGCTACCTGATCCCGTTCCAAAATATCCGCCGCTTGCCGTAACCACTGTCCCCGTTGACTGATGGCGGTGCGGCGATACTGCTGAAAAGTTGTCTCAGCTAGGGCCAATTTCGCCGCCAATTCCTCCGAGGTTAGAGGGGTAAAAGTCTTGAGAATTTCTCCAGTGGCAGGGTTAACTGAAGCGATACCCATATCCCAATTGTCTCCTATCGAGCGCTATATCTCTAGTTTAGTTCTCCTGTTGTCCCGCTGCTCACACTAATTTGGCGATCGGGATTAGGATTCAGGAGATAGGAGTCAGGAGATAGGAGTCAGGAGACAGGAGATAGGGTGATAGGGTTTTGGGGTGATAGGGTGATGAGACAGCTTCCCCACTTCCCACTTCCTAATTCATAATTCATAATTCATAATTCATAATTCATAATTCATAATTCTCATCTCCCCAACCCCCAACAGCTAAAACCCATCTGTACGGCGCTGCTGACATAATTCGATCGCTAATTGGATCGCCGCTTGCATACTCTGGGGTCTAGCGATGCCAAGACCGGCGATATCAAAAGCCGTCCCGTGGTCTGGAGAGGTGCGAACAAAAGGTAAACCGATGGTAGTGTTAACAGCACAGTCAAAAGCCATTAATTTGACGGGAATTAAGCCCTGATCGTGGTATAATGCCAGATATGCGTCGGCGGGTTGTCCTGCACCGCTAAACCAAGCGCGTCCCGGTTCCACCCAAAGCGTATCGGGGGGGACAAGGCCGATTAATTGGGTTTGCGGGTACTGCTGCGCCATTGACTCTAGCCAAGGCTGTAACCAGTCCTTTTCTTCCCTTCCCAGTTTTCCCGCTTCGCCACTGTGGGGATTAAGACCGGATATGGCGATTTTTGGGCGATCGATGCCGAAATCTAGCTTTAAAGACTCGATCAATAGGTCTAATTTTCGGGTCATCAGATCGGGGTTAAGAGTATCGGGAACTTCTCGCAGGGGGATGTGGGTAGTGGCGAGGAGAGTGCGTAAGTTATAGCCAGTGTGAGGGGATTTAGCGACGAATAGCATCCCATAACGGTTAATTCCTGCCATGGTAGCTAAAACCTCCGTTTGACCGGGGAAATCATAACCGGCCAACTGCCAACAGGATTTAGCGATCGGACCTGTGACAATACCGTCAAATTCGCCCTTGAGGGTGCGTTTTATGGCTTCTTGCAGGTAAAGAAAGCTAATTTCACCACTATGGGCATCCCCACGCCCGAAAACGATTTTTTCTTGATTGTAGGGCAAATCGATCAGAGAAAAGCGATCGAGGAGATGGGGATCGTGATAGGCTTTTTCGAGAAGCGTTCTGGTGCCGATTAGAGTAATCTGACAAATAGACGAGATTGGGGAATCGGCGATCGCTTTTAACACCACTTCAGGACCGATCCCGGCGGGATCACCGACGGGGATAACTAGACGGGGAATAAAATAGGCGGATTCCATAAATTTTGGCCGTCAATATTGCTAATTCTCCCGATTAATCTCATCGTTGACAATTATCAGGAGGGAATAAATCAGTAAACAATCTTCAGTTTACCTAAAATGTCGGATGAATGCCGCCGCTAAATTTTTCCACAAGACATCAACCTTTGCGGGGTATGAAATCCGACCAGGATATTGACTGCGAAGCACGATTTTAATTCTACCATTTGTAGGTAAACTGTGTTATACTTAATTGATCCAGGGTCGAGGATTAATCAATGCTAGTCGTAGAAGCTAAGTTAAAAAACGGGACACCAGAACAATACCAAAGACTAGATGAAGCAATTAGGACATCTCAGTTTGTGCGTAACTCTTGTGTTCGTTATTGGATGGACAATAAGGGGAAAACCCGCAATGATCTCCAAAAACTTTGTGCGATACTAGCTAATAATAAAGGGACACCTTGGGTTAATAAATTAAACTCTCAAGCTCGTCAATCGGCTGCTGATAGAGCCTGGCAATCAATTAATAGGTTTTACCAGAATTGTCATGCTAAGATACCGGGTAAAAAGGGTTTTCCTCGGTTCAAAAAGCATAGCCGTTCGGTTGAGTATAAACTAACGGGCTACAAACTATCTGATGACCGACGTAAAATCAAGTTCACCGATGGTTTTAAAGCAGGAGAATTTGATTTATGGTGTAGTCAAAAGACCTTAGTTTATTATTCAGAACAACAGATTAAACGGGTAAGAGTTGTTAGACGTGCTGACGGTTATTATTGCCAGTTTTTAATTGACGTAGAGCGGCAAGAATACCATGAACCAACGGGACAAATAACAGGAATTGACTTAGGGTTAAAAGAGTTTTATACTGACGCTCAAGGTAATACTGTAGAGAATCCCCGTTATTTAAGAAAGTCAGAAAAACGACTAAAAAAAGCACAACGACGATTATCAAAACTATTTCGTCAAGGAAAGAAACAGTCTAACAACTATCACAAGCAACGGATAAAAGTAGCTAAACTTCATCTTAAAGTGTCAAGACAACGTAAAGACAAAGCAATTAAAGACGCTTTGGCGTTAG
>NZ_JAJTDH010000077.1:0-14356 GCF_021300285.1 Microcystis sp. 49638_E5
TGATGCAAGGGTTTTAAGAGATTCTAGCAGATTTAAGTGCATTTGGGAAGCTCTCAATCAAGCTAAAAGCCCTTTCCTGTAAGGTTTTTACCATTATTCAGCAAACCCTAATTATAACCAGCTACTTAGCTCTAGCAGTTATCTTAATGGTGAGGTACGAAGTTGATGCCAGCAAGGGAATCTTTAAGAAATTACCCAAAATCCCTGAGCATAGATATTGACGGCGCTAGACTGCCAACGTATAGATAAATACCGTTTCTGGAAGCCCATGACTGTGAGCTACGAAAAAATTACCCCACCGACAACAGGCTCGAAAATTACTTTTTCTGAGGGAAAACCTCTAGTTCCCGACGATCCCATCATTCCCTTCATTCGTGGTGACGGTACGGGAGTCGATATCTGGCCCGCAACCGCAAAAGTTATCGATGCGGCGATCGCTACAGCCTACGGTGGTCAAAGGAAAATCCATTGGTTTAAAGTCTATGCTGGCGATGAAGCTTGCGAAATCTACGGGACCTATCAATATCTGCCCCAAGATACATTGACAGCGATTAAAGAATATGGGATCGCCATCAAGGGTCCCTTGACCACTCCCATCGGTGGCGGCATTCGTTCCCTGAATGTGGCTTTGCGGCAAATTTTTGACCTCTATGCCTGTGTTCGTCCCTGTCGTTACTATGCGGGAACCCCTTCCCCCCATAAAACCCCAGAAAAACTCGATGTCATCGTCTATCGGGAAAATACCGAGGATATCTATCTGGGCATCGAATGGAAACAAGGCACGGAAATCGCCGATAAACTGATTAATTATCTCAACACCGAACTAATTCCCGCCACTCCCGAACACGGTAAAAAACAAATTCCCCTCGATGCGGGTATCGGGATCAAACCGATTAGTAAGACGGGTTCCCAAAGATTAGTCCGCCGGGCGATCGAACGAGCGCTGACTTTACCGAAACCGAAAAATCAAGTTACGCTTGTCCACAAGGGTAACATTATGAAATATACAGAAGGGGCGTTCCGGGATTGGGGTTATGAATTAGCTAAAAGTGAATTCCGGGATGTGTGCGTTACCGAGATGGAATCATGGATCCTGAGCAATAAGGAGAAAAACCCCGATCTGAGCATCGAAGATAACGCCCGCATGGTGGAACCGGGTTATGATGCCCTCACGGACGAGAAAAAAGCTAAAATCTGTCAAGAAGTTACCAGTGTTCTCGATGCTATCTGGGAAACCCACGGCAATGGGCAGTGGCAAGATAAAATTATGGTCAACGATCGCATTGCCGATAGTATCTTCCAACAGATCCAAACCCGTCCCGATGAATACTCGATCCTCGCCACCATGAACCTGAATGGCGATTATCTCTCCGATGCGGCAGCGGCGATCGTGGGTGGTTTAGGGATGGGACCTGGGGCGAATATTGGCGATACTTGCGCTATTTTTGAGGCAACCCACGGCACAGCCCCTAAACACGCCGGTTTAGACCGAATTAACCCCGGTTCGGTGATTCTTTCCGGGGTGATGATGTTGGAATACATGGGATGGCAAGAAGCGGCCGATTTGATTAAAAAAGGCATCGCAGCAGCGATCGCTAATCGACAAGTTACCTACGATTTAGCGCGTCTGATGGAACCCCCCGTTAATCCTCCTCTGAAATGTTCCGAATTTGCCGATGCAATCATCTCCCATTTTGGCGATTAATTTTCCGGTTAGGGTAGCCTGAAAACTGCCCTATTTTTCGGAAAATCCCCAAAATTACCCCTGCCTCCGTTAATGCAGGCGTTTTAAGCGTTCTTGGAGAATTTGGGCTTGTTTTTCGGACTCTGCTAAAGCTTGCTTCGTTTTTTGGATTAAAGCTTCTGGAGCTTTTTCGACAAAGCTAGGTTTACTCAGGCGATCACTCAAACTCTTGATTTCCCCTTCTACCTTAGCTAAATTTTTCGCTAATTTCCCAGCCAATACCGATATATCAACCAATCCGGACAGGGGGATGAGGATTTCTACCGTAGCGACAACACCGGCGATCGCTTGATTGACTTCCTCGGTTAATTTTGCCGTCAAAATTAAGTTTTCGATCTTGGCCAAGTCCTTTAAGTACACTTGTCCGCGTTGCAAAATAGCTAATTCTTGGCTGTTTTCTGTCTGTAAAATTGCCGTGATCGTTGCTCCCGGTTTAATCCCCGCTTCGGCCCGCAAATTACGCAACACCCGAATACTTTCTATTAATAACTCAAAAGTATTTTCTAAGTCTAGATCGATCAGAGAACTATCGGCTATTGGATAGGTTTCTAAAGCCAAAACTTGCTGATTTTCTTGGGTTAAATGATGCCAAATTTCCTCGGTAATATGGGGCATAAAGGGATGTAATAATTTTAATGTCCCTGCCAAGATAAAAGCCAAAGTTTGCCGGGCCGTAGCACAGGAAACCGATTCTTTATCCTTCCATAAACGAGTTTTTACTAACTCGATATACCAATCACAGAAATCGCGCCAGATAAATTCGTATAGACCTTTTGCCGCTTCTCCCATGCCATAATTTTCTAGATAATCTCTAGTTTTTTGCACTGTTTGATGATAACGAGATAAAATCCAGCGATCAGCTAATTCTAAATTTTCTAAAACTGGTTCTCCCAATTCTTCTGGGGTTTTTCCCTCCAGATTCATCATGACAAAACGGGAAGCATTCCAAATTTTATTGGCAAAATTTCGGGCAGCTTCTACGGATTCCGATTCATCGGTTTTACGGTTGTATTGCAGACTGATATCCTGTCCTGCTCCTGCCACTTCTCGGATTAAGGTATATCGTAAAGCATCGGTTCCATATTTATCAATTAAAATTAGGGGATCGATGCCGTTATTAGCAGATTTAGACATCTTTTTGCCGTTTTCATCCCTAACTAAACCGTGAATATAGACATCTTTAAAGGGCATTTGTTGCGTAAAATAGCCCGCCATCATCGTCATTCTGGCCACCCAGAAAAAGATAATATCAAAACCAGTGACGAGGGTTGTGGTGGGATAATAGGTGTCTAGATCAAGGGTTTTTTCTGGCCATCCCATAGTCGAAAATGGCCACAATCCCGAGGAAAACCAAGTATCTAAAACATCGGGGTCTTGTTGAATAATTATATCCTCTCCATACTCCTGTTTAGCCTTGGCTAAAGCGGAGGTTTCATCTGGGGCAACGACGAAGGGAGTATGGTTAGTAATTTCGTTGTTAGTTTCACTGATAATATACCAAGCGGGAATTTGATGACCCCACCACAGTTGTCGAGAAATACACCAATCTTTTAGTTTAACTAACCAATCGCGATAAACTTTTGTCCATCTTTCCGGCACAAAACGGGGCGAGTTTTCCTGATCTAAACAGGCTAAAGCTTTTGTGGCTAAAGGTTCAATTTTAACGAACCATTGGGTAGATAAAAGGGGTTCCACGGGAACTTTACCTCGATCGCTATAGGGGACGCTATGGCGATAGGCTTCAATCTTAACTAAAAAGCCGTCTTCATCGAGTTTTTTAACGACATTTTTGCGGGCAACAAAACGATCTTGACCTGCGAATATTCCGGCATTTTCGTTTAAACTGCCGTCTAAATTCATGATATTAATAAAGGCTAAATTATGGCGTTTACCCATCTCAAAATCTTTAGGATCGTGGGCCGGCGTAACTTTGACGCAACCGGTACCGAATTCAGTATCCACCAATTCATCGGCAATAATGGGGATTTCTCGCCCCATTATCGGTAAAGTGAGGGTTTTGCCGATTAAATGGCGATAACGGGGGTCTTGCGGGTTGACAGCTACACCAGTATCACCGAGCATGGTTTCGGGCCTTGTGGTGGCTACTTGAAGATAACCGCTACCATCGCTGAGAGGATAGCGAAAATACCAGAGATTTCCCTCAATATCCTTGTTTTCTACCTCTAAATCGGAAACGGCCGACCGGGATTCGGGACACCAGTTAACTAAGTATTGACCGCGATAGATTAATCCGTCCTCATAAAGTTTGATAAAAGCAGTACGGACAGCATGGGAAAGTCCCTCATCCATGGTGAAACGTTCCCGCGTCCAATCCACGGATACCCCCAAGCGTCGCAGTTGATTAACAATGGTACTACCAGACTCCTCTTTCCATTGCCAAGCGCGTTCGAGGAATTTTTCCCTTCCTAGTTGATAACGGTCGGTTTTTTCAGCTTTTAATTGGCGATCGAGTATGGCTTGTACTGCAATACTAGCGTGATCTGTGCCGGGCAGCCAGAGGGTATTTTTGCCGGTCATGCGCTTGTAGCGAACAAGTGTATCAATTAAGGCACTCTCGAAGGCGTGACCCATGTGGAGACTACCGGTAACATTGGGAGGAGGGATAACTATACAGTAGGTTTCGCCGCCTTTTTCGGGGTTTGCTCTAAATATTTCTTGATTTTCCCAATATTGCTGCCATTTCGTTTCTGTGATCTTAGGATCGTATTGCTTCGATAGTTCCGAGGTCATGGCCAATTCAAGTCTGGATTTAATCACTGTCTTATCTAATCTCATAGAATACCTTATTCGGGGTACGATAGTCAAGACATTTTCGAGGACGATTGTTAATCAAATTTACGGCTCTTTCTATTTCCTCTGGCTTAAGGATTTTCAAATTCGTTTCCTTGGGAAAAAATTGTCTTAATAGTCCATTAGTAGGCTCGTTTAATCCCCTCGCACAAGAATGATAAGGAGTAGCAAAATAAAAATCTGCTCCCAATTTCTGCCTCAACTCTTGATGTCCACAAAATTCATTGACCTTGTCACAAGTAAAGCTTTTTCTTGGTTCAGGGGGAATCTCTTGGAAAAGTTTTTCGGTGACAAGGGTTGATTTCCTTGAAGGCATTCATTCCATATATTCCTTTGAGTGGTTTTCTATGAGATACTTGGCATAGTGCAGAAGTTCGTGCTTTAGAGAATCTGGCATTGTCGAAAGTGTTTGTAAGATTTCTGTATCAATATTGATAATTTCTCTGATTAAACGTCAAGGGATTGGTGGATAATGCCATTGTTTTTAGGACAAAAGTAGGTGCTATCAATATTATAGCCTTGTCGGCACAAACATCAAGCGCAAATTGAAGCATTCTAAACCCCACACCCCAGACCCTGCAACCACGAAAAACTTTTTCAGCCAACCCTAATTAAGAGAAGTTATTCATAATAAGTCCACATCTGTAAACTTTGCTGCCTAGGTTTTAAGCGGTCGATAGAACTGACCAATATCTTTAACCAAAAAGTAAATTATGCAAGATTTCTAAACGCTCTTCATCTTCACCAACAATAGCACCATAATAATTTTTTTTATTCTCTAACCAGAGTAATTCAAACTCGATCGCCTTTGGCAAAGCTAAACTGAAATTATCCAAAGCTTGGGGACAATCAAAGATAACTTTGCGCGTCTCGAAGCGGTCAAAATGTTCTTGGCAGAACATTTTGAAAAACGGTAAAGAATGCAGTGACACCGCACCCCCAATGGCAACAGTCAAACCGGCAGCCTTAGCTTTTTTTGCCAAAGGTAAAGCCAGATCCAAAACTTGCTTGCCATTCACATCCTGACGAGTTAATCCCAAAGAACAGGCTAAATCCATCCGTCCGATGACGATACCATGGAGAGATTTTATCTCTGGAATCGCCAACATTTCCTGAAAATTCTCACAGGCTGTAATCGTTTCGATATTAACTAATAGCTCCACATCTTCCACCCCTTGATCAGCTAAAACCCTCCTAGCTGCTCGCAGATATTTTTGTAAAGCGTAGGCTGTTTCTACCATGGGAGCAATCAAGCGATCGACTCCTAAATTAACCGCATCAAAGATATCTCTGATCGCTTCGCAACCGGCGATTTTCAGATTAAAATCTACCCCCGCTTTCAGACTAATTTCTTTCAAACGCATCGCTTCCGTCAGTCGGGTTCCTTCCGTCTCGAATTCCGCTTTTACCCCTGAAACATGGTGATCTTCCCTGAGTTCTCTTAACAGTTGCACCATTTTTTTTTCTAAGGAATTCATGATTTTAATCGTTTAAAATTGGTAACTGCTAGATGAGCCTTGTTGATTAGAACTCTTGCATAATTAATTTTTGAGGGTTCAAAAACGGCAAAAATAAGGATTAAATTGCCTAAAATCTGTAAATATACCATTTAGTTAATTATTATTCATTCTTAATTCTCCTGACTCCTGACTCCTGACTCCTAACCCTAACAACAATTTTTAGTTTTCACAAGAGGTCTATTATAGCCGATCGGCGAAAAGCTGATGGCTGAGGACTAAGAGACCATAAAAATACCCCAAACAAGGGGACAAGAGCGACAAAATACCGGCATAATGAACAAGGCCGTCTGATTTTTTTCTGGCCACATCCTTTCTATACTACATTCGTAATATAAGTAATTCTCTAGTTAGACTATGCGAACTCACTACTGTGGCGACCTTAGCGCGATCGAAATTGAAAAAAGTGTCACCCTCTTCGGTTGGGTCGATCGCCGTCGCGATCACGGTGGCGTTATTTTTATTGATCTACGGGATCGCAGTGGTATTGTCCAGATCGTCAGTGATCCCCAACGAACCCCCGCTTCCTACCCCATCGCTGAAACCGTCAGAAACGAGTATGTTATCAAGGTGACGGGAACAGTCAGTCAACGGCCCCCCGAATCCCTTAACCCGCGCATTGCCACCGGAGAAATCGAAATTTACGCCACTAGCATCGAGATTCTCAACGGGGTTACTAAACAACTGCCTTTTGTCGTCTCTAGTTCCGAAAGTGAATCGGTCCGGGAAGATGTGCGCTTGCGATACCGCTATCTAGACCTACGCCGGGAGCGTATGAGTCATAATTTACAACTACGTCACCAAGTTGTCAAAGAAATGCGCCGTTTTCTCGAAGATGAACAGCATTTTATCGAAGTGGAAACGCCAATTTTAACTCGATCGACTCCCGAAGGGGCGCGGGATTATCTGGTTCCTTCCCGTGTCAACCCTGGCCAATGGTACGCTTTACCCCAATCACCGCAACTATTTAAGCAATTATTAATGGTGTCGGGAATGGATCGCTACTATCAAATCGCTCGCTGTTTCCGCGATGAAGATCTGCGTGCCGATCGTCAACCGGAATTTACTCAGTTGGATATGGAGATGAGTTTTCTCTCCTTAAGCGAGATTTTAGCCCTAAATGAGGCTTTAATCGCTCATATCTTCAAAAAAGTCAAAAATATCGATATAAGCCTGCCCCTGCCCCGTTTAACATATTCTGAGGCTATGGATCGCTATGGGGTCGATCGCCCTGATACCCGTTTTGGCTTGGAATTGGTCAATGTGGCGGAGATTTTTGCCGATTCGGGATTTAAGGTGTTTTCAGGTGCGATCGCTAGTGGGGGAACGGTGAAAGTTTTACCGATTCCCAACGGTAACGAGGCGATTTCTAACGTCAGAATCAAACCGGGTGGGGATTTATTCAAAGAAGCCACCGATGCGGGTGCGAAGGGAATTGCCTATATCCGCGTGCGCGAGGACTACGATTTTGATACCATTGGTGCGATTAAAGATAACCTGACAGAGGCACAAAAACAGGCTTTAATCGAGAAGACTGGCGCAAAACCGGGGCATCTGCTCTTATTTGGGGCAGGAGATACCGATACAGTCAATAAATCCCTATCCCGCCTACGCTTAGTTTTAGGGGAACAATTGGGATTAATTGATCCGGAGAAAATCAACCTCCTCTGGGTGACGGATTTCCCGATGTTTGAATACAACGCCGAGGAAAAACGCCTAGAAGCATTGCATCACCCTTTTACTGCCCCTAATCCCGAAGATTTAGACGATCTAGCCCACGCTCGCGCCCTAGCCTACGATATGATTTTTAATGGTATTGAAATCGGTGGCGGCAGTTTGCGGATCTATCAACGGGAAGTACAGGAAAAAGTCTTCGCCACCATCGGTCTATCCCCAGAGGAAGCCTATAATAAATTCGGCTTTTTGTTAGAAGCTTTTGAATACGGAACCCCTCCCCACGGTGGCATCGCCTACGGTTTAGATCGCTTGGTGATGTTGTTAGCCGGGGAAGAATCGATTCGCGATGTGATTGCTTTCCCGAAAACCCAGCAAGCTAGTTGTTTACTCACTTCTGCACCTTCAACAGTGGCAGCCAAGCAATTAAAGGAATTATCCGTTGCTTCTACCTACAAACCGCCATCCTAAGATTAGGGTGGGCAATGCCCACCTAATTTTTGCAAGTCTGTTGACACCATGCTCTTAAATTCTTTTCTGCCCTCACTTCATCCTCTTTAGCAGTGGCTAAAAATTTATAGAGTTTAGTTTTGGGAACTAGGGGAAAAGTGCAGGGTAAGCGCATCTTAACAATCCTTGACAATTGTTAAGCAAAAATCGACCAAATGGGTCGAGTTCGCCCCTACAAAATCGACCCGCCGTGAGGCGGGAAAGAAAAGAAAAAAGAAAAAATAGGGAATGAGGGTAAAAGGGGAAAAAGGAAAAAGGGTTAGAGAGTTCTCCCGAATACGCAGACTACCCGAAAACCGTTATAGCTGCTGCGGTTGACGCGGCGGTTGAGGAAGTAGCGGAAAGCGGAACGGCAGAAATCCGGAAGGCTGAACCAAGAACAGCCCCGCGGAGGAGAACGATTATCATCCCCATTTTCTATCCAAGCACTGCCATCCGTCGGCGCACCGTCATAGTTATCGTGCCAAGTATCGGCGCACCATTCCCAGACATTGCCGTGCATATCGTACAGTCCGAAGGCGTTGGGCGGAAACTGTCCCACGGGAGTCGTTCCGTCTAGATACTCTACCTTCGCTTGTTCTGCGTAGGTATTGCTGGCATTGTAGTTGGCCAATTCCCCGGTAATGGTTTCCCCAAAGTAGAATGGGGTGGTGGTTCCAGCACGACAAGCGTACTCCCATTCCGCCTCACTCGGTAGTCGGTATTCCCGAACCGTCAGTTTCGATAATCTTGCACAGAATTCGACGGCATCGTACCAGTTGACTTGTTCCACGGGACGGCGATCGCTATCGGGACGGTCTTTAAAATAGGCTGGCTTGAAATCAAGGTCTTGTTTAACTTTTAAATCCGTGCGAGAGGCGATCGCTTTCCACTGGGCCTGGGTGATGGGGTATTTACCCATAAAGAAGGATGGGACAGTTACTTCATGTTGTGGTCTTTCCCCTCCAAATCCTTCCCAATTAAATTTTTTAACCAGTTTTTCGATTTCCTCATCTTCCGTTCCCATCAGGAATGTTCCCCCCGGGATGGCGACCATTTCTAAGGTGATGCCGTTGCCCAAATCTTCGCTGAAATATTGGGACTGCTTCGACTCTTTTTTGATTTGCTCACCCTTCGCATTTACTCGCACGATCTCAAAGTTAAATACTGATAACGGTGGCGTGACGATTACCGGTTGTTTTGGTTCTTCTGGTTCAGGATTGAATTGATAGGTAATTGCTCTTTCTAGTTGCTCAAATCCGTCTTCTTCCCAATAATCAAGCCGGTGAATATCTCGCAGCTTCAAGCTAACTTCTGCAAGTCGCAGATCAGGAATTTCGCATTCTTCTAACCTCATGGGAATAAAAAAAATTGTCCCCTGTGGCATCTCTCCCAAGGTATCAAGTGCAATCCTCAACTCCCGTTGGATGTATCCCTGTTTATTAGCCGATTTCGCTGACAGACAGGCGAGAAAAATCTGACTAGCTTTAATCGCTTTCGGAATTTCATCTCGCCAGTTTTGGCCCGGAATCAGGTCTTTTTTATCCAACCAAGGTTTATATCCCGCTTGCTTAAGGCGGTCATACAGTGCCAAAACTGCTGGTTTGTCCTCACTAGCGTGAGCTAGGAAAATTTGGATCTCTGACTTTTTCATAACTTTTTCTTATGACCACAAGTAGGGGAGAGCCAGATTAACTGGCAGAAAATCTCTAAATAGGGCTTGCTGAAAAAGTACGGGCGAAGCATTCGGATAGAAAATCTCCAGTTTCACCGATAGGTTATTGCCCGAATGCTTCGCCCCTACAGGACGCGGGCCGATGAAGACGCAAGGTTTTGAAGGACGATTCTCTCAAAATCTGGCACCTGTTTCAAGAGAAGAGCCACAAAACCCTTACCTTGCCTACATTTCACATTTATTCAGCCAACCCTAAATAAACCATTTAATTGATTATTACTCATTCTTAATTCTCCTGTCTCCTGTCTCCTAACGACCGGCTCCACCAACAAACTTTTTCAGCAAACCCTAGTTAATTATTTTTAGCTAGTTGACTAACAACCCATGCTCTTAAATTCTTTTCTGCCCTCACTTCATCCTCTTTAGCAGTGGCTAGAAATTCATAGAGTTTAGTTTTGGGAACTAGGGGAAAAGTGGGACTAAATTCTTCTTCCTGATAAACCTCCTTTTTTAACCGATAAATGCGCCAGATTTGTCCATTAAAACGCCATAATTCCGGCACTCCCAAACGGGCATAAAGTGCTAATTTATTAATATCCGTATGGGTTATATCCACTTCCACCACTAAATCTGGGGGCGGATCTTCAGTTAAATTAATTCTTTTTCCTAGCACTTTAGCTTGATTTTGAATATAGTAGGCATTGTCAGGTTCTGCTCCTCGCTCTAAATCTTCCCTAGCTAGAGTTGTGGAACCCATACTTTTAATTTTTAAACCCAATTCTACCACCAAAATCCGAATAAATAATCCGATTAATTCTCGGTAAAACTCGTGTTCTTCTAGGGTCATAGTAATCTCTAAAGTACCACGATCATAAAATAAATGGGCGCGATTATTTTCCCCTACGGCCTGTAAAATTTGCTGATAGGATAACCAACTGAGATGATTAAAAACTACCCGTTTTTCGCCCCTAATTTGCTCAGTATTTAACTCCAGAGGAACTGTCACCATAATTACCTCAACTCTCAGCTAGTTGACTGACAACCCATGCTCTTAAATTCTTTTCTGCTTTAACTTCATCCTCTTGAGCAGTGGCTAAAAATTCATAGAGTTTAGTTTTGGGAACTAGGGGAAAAGTCGGACTAAATTCTTCTTCCTGATAAACCCCCTTTTCTAACCGATAAATGCGCCAGATTTCTCCATTAAAACGCCATAATTCCGGCACTCCCAAACGGGCATAAAGTGCTAATTTATTAATATCCGTGTGGGTTATATCCACTTCCACCACTAAATCTGGGGGCGGATCTTCAGTTAAATTAATTCTTTTTCCTAGCACTTTAGCTTGATTTTGAATATAGTAAGCATTATCCGGTTCTGCTCCTCGTTCTAAATCTTCCCTAGCTAGAGTTGTGGAACCCAGACTTTTAATTTTTAAACCCAATTCGGACACCAAAAAATAGATAAAACGTCCAATTAATTCTCGGTAAAACTCGTGTTCTTCTAGGGGCATAGTAATCTCTAAAGTGCCACGATCATAAAATAAATGGGCGCGATTATTTTCCCCTAGGGCTTGTAAAATTTGCCGATAGGATAACCAACTGAGATGATTAAAAACTACCCGTTTTTCGCCCCTAATTTGCTCAGTATTTAACTCCAGAGGAACTGTCACCATAACTGCCCCGAAAAGCGAAATTTATGCCCAAAAAAGGGGGTTGATTCACCCCCTTATTATCTTATTAAACCAGTGCTGGAACCTGGGGCCAACGCCCGATCGTCTTACCAATGACCGCTAACTCCTGAGTTAACTGGTCGAACCGGTCGGGAGTCAAGGATTGCGGCCCATCAGATAGGGCCTTGGCCGGGTTAGGATGCACCTCGATCATCAAGGAATCGGCCCCAGCTGCCAGGGAAGCCATGGCCATGGTCGGTACATATTCCCATTTACCCGTACCGTGGCTAGGATCGATCATGATCGGCAGGTGAGTTAAAGTTCTTAAAACGGGAATACAGGATAAATCTAGGGTATTGCGAGTATATTTACTGTCAAAGGTGCGGATACCGCGTTCGCAGAGAATGACATTGCTATTTCCTGCCGCGAGGATATATTCTGCCGCCATCAACCAATCTTCAATAGTGGCCGCCATGCCGCGCTTGAGTAGGACTGGTTTCGGTTGCGCCCCAACTTTTTTCAGGAGGGAAAAATTCTGCATATTGCGGGCCCCCACCTGCACCACGTCGGCTATTTCGACAATCTTATCGAGATCCGCCGCGTCCATTACTTCCGTAATAATACCCAAACCACTGGCATCTCTAGCCGCCGCTAGTAATTCCAAAGCGCTTTCCCCGTGACCTTGGAAAGCGTATGGAGAAGTGCGGGGTTTGTAGGCACCACCCCGGAGGAATTGCGCTCCGGCTGCCGCCACTCGTTTGGCAGTTTCCACGATCATCGCCTCATTTTCCACCGAACAGGGGCCGGCGACAATGCTAACGGTATGATTTCTGCCGATGGGGATAACACCGTTAGGAGTGGGGACTAAAACCTCGCTGTATTCCCCGTGACGGTATTCTAAAGAGGCACGTTTGAAGGGTTGTTCGACTCGCAGGACGGTTTCGATCCAAGGGCTTAGTTCTTGGATTTGTAGGGGGTCTAATTCCCTGGTTTCTCCGACTAAACCGATGACAACTTTATGCTTACCGACGATTTTTTCAGGACTTAATCCCCATGCCTCGAATTCGGCACTGACGCGCTCGATTTCAATTTCCGGGGAACCAACTTTCATGACAATAATCATGGCATTAACCCTTTATTTTTTCCTTTAATCTCTATTGTTGACGATTTCTAGCGGTTGTCTATTTTTCTTCCACTTCTTTTTTGCCGGACCGCCAAGCAGCGATCGTTCTGCCAAAATTAGCTTGAAATTCTTGCCATCCTAGCCAATCCCCCACCCGATCCTCATCCCAAGAAGCGGAGAAGATGCCATAACTCAGACCGATAAAACCTAGACCAAACAGGCTTAAACTGACGAGCATAGCGACGTAGGAAGGGATTTCGAGAAGATCGTGGCTAATAATCCAGTAGAAGCCAAAAAAGGAAGTTATCCCCAGTGCCGTCGGCAGGCCACAAAATACCGCCATGCGTTTGGCCATCCGTTGACTGACCACTTGGGGAATTGCCTTTAAGCTGGTTTCCTCGGAGCGATTTTTTATCGGCGGTGGTACGGGACTAGGGGCAATTTTCGGGGTTTTTCGCTTATTTTGGCGCGGCTCAAAGGGAAGACGCTCTTTTTTCTCCGTCGATTTCGATTCAGGGGCCATGGTAGGGATGCAAAGGGGGTAAGCTTAACGGCGAATTCCGAGACGACCAATCAGGGTTTGATAACGTTGTTGATCTTTCTTCTGGATATAGGTTAACAGTCCCCGACGACGACCGATCATCTGGAGTAATCCCCGACGGGAAGCGTGGTCTTTCGGGTTAGCTTTCAGGTGTTCGGTCAGTTGGTTGATTCTCTCGGTTAAGAAAGCTACTTGTAACTCCGATGATCCTGTATCGGTTTCGTGGGCCTGGTATTGGCTGATTAGTTCTTGTTTTTTGGTCTGGGTTAAGGCCATAGGACTCGTGATCTCTGCTTAAATACTGCAATCTATTATAGTATCACGTTTCTGGTCGATCCGTAAACATTGTTCGGGAGACAGGAGATTATTCTTATTTATTCTCCCCGCTCCCCACTTGCCACTTGCCACTCCCCACTTCATAATTCATAATTTATAATTTATAATTCCCAATTCCCCATTGCCGCGAATCATGGCAAAATCTTAGACATAGCGTCTAACTTACCCTAAAGATTCCATGCTGTTAAAATCTACGACCCGTCATATTCGCATTTATACGGCTGAAGTAAAAAATAATCAATTAATCGAGAGTAACAATGTCTTGACTCTTGATGTGGATCCCGATAATGAATTTAATTGGGAAGAAGTGGCTCTCAATAAGGTTTATAGTAAGTTTGATGAATTGGTAGAATCCTACAATGGGGAAGAATTGAGCGAATATAATCTCCGTCGCATCGGTTCAGATCTAGAACATTTTATCCGTTCTCTCCTGCAAAAAGGCGAAATTAGCTATAATCTCAACGCCAGAGTACAGAACTATAGTATGGGTTTACCGAAATTAGGGTGAACGATTCCGCGTCAGTCCCCACCCGGAGACCTAGGGGGGTGGGGAAGTTCCACCGCGGCAATGAGGAGTTTCACTCCTTGGGGTGAGCGAAGAATTGCCTGTTACTCTTTTGGTTTTGGTAGTCGCTTAATGTATTCGCGTAAAATTTGAGCCGTACTAATAGTTACTAATTCTGTACGCAAATATTGCATCTAGAATTAGCTTTGTACGCTTTGACCCGTACTGGGTTAACTACGAACCTCTCTATCGGATTCCCGCTAAAGGCGGCCTC
>NZ_JAJTDH010000078.1:0-14352 GCF_021300285.1 Microcystis sp. 49638_E5
GATTCTCGATTCTCAAGGTCGTGTAATCGGTACTTGGGCCGATGTGTTAAACCGCGCTGGTATCGGGATGGAAGTAATGCACGAGCGTAATGCTCACAACTTCCCCTTAGACTTGGCTAGTGGTGAACAGGCTCCCGTAGCTCTGACTGCTCCTGCTATCAATGGTTAATTCCTAGTCTGAACGAAAAGGCACTCCTGCGAGGGGGTGCTTTTTTGTTGAGAAGGGAAGGATAACCCCAAACCCGACAATCACCTTTGAGTTGTTGAGATTCTCCGATCGCCAAGTGGGCGAAGACGACTTTGGCAAGCCTTGGCTTTTCCCTCCCGCTGAATCTTGTTAGTAGCTCGAATCCTTAACCGGAAAGACATAGACGGTTCGAGGAGAAGATAGCGCAGTCAAGCTTGACCGATAAACTCCCGGTCGCCAGACAAGCAACGAATTTTTAAGATCGCCTCAATGAACTGCATAAGCTCATCACTATTGGAGTTTCCCTTTTTCTTGAGCAGCCACCACCAGATGAGAATGGCAACCCCTTCATGGACTATGCCTAGAGTCAGAATATTGTAACAATGGTCGCCAAACTCCCAGGTAGTTCAGTCAAGACTCAACCCCCAAGGTTGGGGGAGCCTCATCCAAATCACAACAATTTTAGCAATTTCGGAGTAATCTAGCTCAAATACTCGAAAAAAGCGTTGTAATCTTTTGTAGTTAGACTCTTTCAGAGCTTTACCTCCAAATCCAACTGCTAACTCTCTCAGATTGACGGTTTTGACTTTGATTAAGGCTAGTAAGTACCTAAGCAAAATTAATTACACATTTCGATAAAGCTTTTGCCTCTTACCTATTGCCTCTTGCCTGTCTTCACTAGGAAATTTATTTTGCATGACTACTTAGGAATAGTGCCAGAAACGAAATTCTGGCACCATGCCATCCGAGATAGGGTTGAAGGGCTTGGTTTAAGGCACTATACTGGTTCATAGGGTTTTGGAGATTGGTTCTATTCCCGACCTTGAGGAGACGCTAACAATTCCAATCTGGAGACAATCAGGGGGGTTAGTAATCCATTTCCGAAGGACAGGTGGGGATTCTGGGCCATTTAATTCATCAGCCACAGCTTGAGGGATGATCACAAGCTCATACAGTTCTTGTAGGATATTAACTTGGTCAATCAAGATCAGGCAGCAAATTGGGTAAGTATCAGAGAAAACTATCATTTTGCTCTGAGTTCTTGGCACTTTTCCCACAATTAAATTTATGAGAAAAAAGAGAAAGAAATACCTTGAAGATTAGATAAATTATGGTAAATCCTCTGCATCTCATATTTGTAAAAATATCATCTGGACAAGACACCATTAAGATAGGCACAATGTAAAGATAGAATAGAAGAAACGTTCTCATTATGAAAAATAAATTATCTCAGCTTTATGAAACTGATTTTAATTTGTGGCTTGAGCAAACCGTAAATCACTTAAAAAAGGGCAATTTACAGGCCCTTGATTTAGATAACTTAATCGAAGAAATATCCGATATGGGACGTAATAATAGACGGGAGATATTCGTCCGGTTAAAAGTTCTCTTGATGCACTTACTTAAATGGCAATATCAACCAGAAAAACGGACTAATAGCTGGATAAATACCATTGATGAACAAAGAGAACAATTAGAGCTTATTTTCAGGGATAGTCCTAGCTTAAAACCCTATTTAGCCGATATTTTCGCAGAATGTTATCAAAAGGCAGTGCGAGGGACGGTAAATGAAACTAATTTACCAAAAGAAACTTTTCCAGTTGATTGTCCTTTTAGCCAAGAACAGGTTTTAAATTGGGATTATTTTCCTCAAAATAGCTTTTGAACAATGGATATAGCAGTTTTAGGAGAAAATCGCCCTGCTGTCAAGACTGATTTTGTTCTTGCCAAATAGTTAAGGCCATTTGATGAACAAATCGCCAAGGTAGATGATGCTGACGGGCAATAGCGGCACAATCTTCGTATTCTGGTTGTACGGTAATCGGTTGATTACTTGACTCTTTGTAGGCAACTTTTAGACGAATTTGGCCATAGACAGTATCGATCGATTGTATTTCTCTTTTTAAGATTGATCGCTCTTGAATTGTCCTTCTAATGCCTAAAGTTGTGGTTTCCTGAAAGATCATATTTTCACAAATAGCAATTTTATCCAAGGCACAAATTACTGTCAAAAGTATTCCCAAACGGGATTTTTTCATAGTAATTGCTTGACTAAATACATCCAAAGCACCCACTTGTAATAAAGCCTCGCTTAAGTAGGCGATCGCTTGCGGATTTAAGTCATCAATTTGAGTTTCTAAAACTGCCACAGTTTCTCTTTCATCTAGCTTTTCTGGTGTTTTTTTCCCTAACCAAAGCCGGACAAGATTGGGAATCGGTAAATCTTTTGTACCTGCCCCTAAACCGACCTTTTCTAACTGCATTTTCGGCGGTTTACCGAAACTTTTAGCTAAAGTTGTCACAATAGCTGCCCCCGTGGGTGTTACTAACTCCGCTTCGATGCCATTACTATAAATTGGTACTTGTCCCTGACTAAACAATTGTACTACTGCTGGCACAGGAACCGGTAAACGACCATGGGCGGCCTGAACTGTACCGCCGCCGGTGGGTAGAGAAGAACAGTATAATTCACTCACCGATAGCCAATCCAAACCCAAACAAGTCCCCACGATATCAATAATGGCATCGGTTGCCCCGACTTCGTGAAAATGCACCTTTTCCGGCGCGATCCCGTGAACGGCTCCTTCTGCGATCGCAAGTTGTTGAAAAACCGCTAAACTCCATTCTTGGACTTTCTGGGGTAAATTTGCCTGTTTAATTAAATTTTCAATCTCCGGTAAATGGCGAGCGGGGGTATGATGGTGATGGTGGTGATGATCAGCGGACTTCTCGGCAGTGACATCGACGTTAATCTTAGTGGCAATTTGACCGCGACGATGCACTTTTTCGGACCTTAACTGATATTCATCCTCGATTCCTAAAGTTTTTAGTTGTGCAATCAGGTATTCTAAGGGGACTCCTAAATCTACTAACGCCCCTAAACACATATCCCCGGCGATTCCCGTGGGACAATCCCAATAGGCGACGATTTTGCTATCATGGCTACTATTTACTCTCTCCATCCCGAAAATCCCCAACAACGTTCTATCCAAGAAATCTGTCATGCCCTGAAAAACGGGGCAATTATGCTTTATCCTACCGATACCGTCTATGCGATCGGTTGCGATCTCAATGTGAAATCCGCCGTCGAACGAGTTCGCCAAATCAAGCAACTATCTAATGATAAACCCTTGACGTTTCTCTGTTCTTCTTTGTCGAATATTTCCGAGTACGCAGTGGTCAGCGATTATGCTTATAAGATTATGCGACGAGTTATACCCGGTCCCTACACTTTTCTCTTACCGGCGACTAAATTAGTGCCGAAAGTGGTGATGAATCCGAAGCGGAAAACCACCGGTATCCGGGTTCCCGATCACGTTATCTGTCGCACTATTCTCGAAACCCTAGAAAATCCCATTATCTCTAGTTCTGCCCATCTTCCCGATCAGGAGGGAGATTTTCCCACCAAGGGATTAGAATCCGCTAGGTTATTCGATGCCCTCGATCATATCGTTGATTTAATTATCGAAGATGGTTCGGCTCCCGGTTCGGAAGTGTCAACCATTGTTGATTTTACCTGCGATCAACCGGATATCGTGCGTCAAGGTTTGGGTTGGCCGGAATTACAACAATGGTTATAACAGTGATTTTAGCCGTCAGCCGTCGGTTTTTTGCTCCCCACACCCCACACCCCACACCCCACAACTTCCCACTTGCCACTGATAACTGATAACTGATAACTGTATCGGTTATTGCGACTTTTTATTTCCTGAAAACCGTCTTGTGGAAGCCAAGTTAGTTGCTTAAGATAGAGATAATCGCAGTCAGAGAAAACCTCTCAAGGAAATTATTACTATGGCTTTCACTCTTTATTCTCCCTTCCTGGAAATTAATTCTGTCCAACGTCAAATCGATCAACTTTTTCAAGAAGTATTACCGACAACTTCATTGGTATCTCGTCCCCCGGTGGAAATCTCTGTTAATGAGGATTCCGTGGAATTAAAAATCGAATTACCCGGTGTGGATATTAAAGATATCGATGTGGAGGTTAGCAAACAAATGGTGGCTATTAATGGGCAACGTCAACGCCCTGCCGAAGTGGAAAACAGCGAATTTTATTATGGTAAATTTAGTCGCTTGATTACCCTGCCAGTAGAGGTGCAAAATAGCCAAGTTACCGCTAACTATCAAGACGGTATTCTTTCTCTCAGCCTCCCGAAAGCGGTGGCAGAAAAAAATAAAGTGGTGAAAGTTAATCTTGGTTAGATGAGAAAAAGACTGGAGAAATTCTCCAGTCTTTGGTTTTATTTGTAGTCGCTAACTGTTAATGGGGTTCTTTGCCATTTACGTTAACGGGACGGGGTTGAATAACACCAAAACCGCCGTGATTGCGTTGATAGATAACGTTGATTTCGTTCGTGTCTTTGTTGCAGAACATAAAGAAATCGTGATCGACTAATTGCAATTGTGTTAGTGCTTCCTCAATAGTCATCGGTGGCATGGCAAAGTATTTCATCCGCACTACTTCCGCAGGTAATTCGGGAGTGCGATCACCGATTAGGCTACCCTCTAAGGGTTTCTCTTGCACCACCTCGCTAGTTTTAACGGTGGCGTTGGTGCGATGATCCACCAATCTTTCTTTATACTTGCGGAGTTGACGAGCGATTTTATCAGAAACTAAATCAATACTCGCGTATAAATTTTCGCTTCCTTCTTGAGCGCGAATCACTGTTCCATTAGCATAAACCGTTACTTCCGCTTTGTGGCGATCAGGAATGCGTGCATTCTTTTCCACGGAGAGGTGAACATCCACTTTTGTGGTCATGCCGTTAAAATGTTTCACCGCTTTCTCCAGCTTTTGTTCCACATAATCATGAATAGCTTCGGTGACAGCGATATTATTGCCCTGAATCAATAGCTTCATACTCACTACTCCATCTAAAAATTTTGCTATAGACCGTCCACATCAACTATTTTTAAGGGATGTTGATGCTAGGAATTTAATCCTCAAAAATCTGCTTGATCGCGCTGTTGTTAGAGGTCACAGTCTAGATATTGTCGGTGTTCTCTTTCTCTTTTTTTTGTCGGATCGCGCGGAAAATTCATCGGGTCGAGCGCCTATTTGCAACTGGATTTATCTACCTCTATTCTAACAAGTTTCTGCAAAGCTTCTCTTAACAGAAGTGCGAAGTTCTGTTAACTTTTATTTAAAGAAACCGATTTTGGCCGCCAGCTAGGGAATCCGGTGATTGTTTCTCCTGTGCGACGGTTAACATCCGAATAGATGGGATATCCTTAGATTAGCACTTAGTATTCTCCCCGACATATATATCTTCCCTTCTTTTAATCTTCCTTTGCGCTCTTTTACATTTCTTAAATATTTTGACAAATCTCGCAATGAATGCTCAAAAAATACCTCGTCTCTGCGGGCTGAAAATTCAGGCAATCACTCCCTATTCTCTGGCCTGGGCGCAACAGCGCTCGCTGGTGGCGGCGAGAATTGCCGATCCCGACTTACCCGATGTGCTGCTGCTACTGGAACATCCCCCCGTTTACACCCTCGGTACCGGTTCAGATATTAAGTTTATTAAATTTAATCTTGACAAAACCGACAAAGAAGTGTATAGAATCGAGCGAGGAGGGGAAGTCACCTATCACTGTCCGGGGCAGTTAGTGGGCTATCCGATCCTCAATTTGCGCTATTATCAGCAGGATTTACACTGGTATTTGCGACAATTAGAAGAAGTCATCCTGCAAACTATCGCTATTTATGGATTGTCGGGGGCAAGAATCGCGGGCCTGACAGGGGTATGGGTAGAAGGGTATAAAATAGCGGCGATCGGTATTAAAGTTAGTCGTTGGATTACCTATCATGGTTTTGCCCTCAATGTTTGTCCGGATTTAAGCGGTTTTGCCGAGATTATTCCCTGTGGGATTACTAATAAACCCGTGGGCAGTTTACAGCAGTTTCTGCCTAATATTAGTCTTAGGCAAGTACAGCAAGATTTATCGAGGGTTTTCGCCTCAGTTTTCGGTGTGGAATTATTTTCTCTTGACAAGGATTAATATGAGCGATCGCAAAGACCCAGAAAAACTCCCCGTGGAAAATAGGGCCGATAACCCCGAAAATAACGGTAAAACCAGTTTATCGGCCCCCGATGCTTCCGAATACGTCTCCTCTTTATCTTCGCGTAATCCTGTGCGTCAGCGCATCCTAGTATTAAAAGATCTTCGACCGGGTAACGCGGGGTTACTACTGGCCCCCCTGATGCTGATGACCATCGGCCTCATCTTTAGCTGGGACTGGTTAGGCTTTTCTGGGGCGATAGTAGCGATATTGATATCCTTACAGGTGATTTTGCCCTCTATTCGCCAGTGGATCGCCCATTATCTCACCCCCTCTGAACGTCAGACGGTTTTCGCTTTTATGGTTTTTATAGCTGCTCTGGCCGGATTAGGGAAATATTTAGGAGTTTACGAGCGCATATTGCGATGGTTAGAGAGTTTTAAATACGATGAGTTCGGTTCTTGGGCCGAGTGGGTGGGGGCCTTGGGACAGATTATGATCGCCGTGTTAGCTGTCTATGTGGCCTGGGAACAGTACGTTATTTCTAAGGATTTAACCATACAACAAAATCGCATTACCCAACAACAGACGATCGATTCCTATTTTCAAGGGATTTCCGATTTAGCCTTGGATGAGGAGGGATTTTTAGAAGATTGGCCCCAGGAAAGAGCGATCGCAGAAGGTCGCACCGCTTCCATCCTCAGCAGTGTCGATGCCTCTGGAAAAGCGAAAATACTGCGTTTTTTGAGTCAATCGCGGCTATTATCACCGATTAAACGCGATCGTTATCTAGGCCGACCGATTCTAGACGGGGAAGGGGGTTACGCGGAGGATCGAGAGTTCGGTACAAGAGTAGTACAATTGGGAGTAATGTTAGCCGGGGCCGACATTTCTGGGCAGGATCTGCGCTGGACGGATTTAAGCGAAGCGAATATGGTGCGGGCCGATTTAAGTTATAGCGATTTGGTAAAAGCAAATGTATCGCGGACAATTCTCTACGAAGCTAATTTAAGAGGGGCAGATATCAAAGGAATGCGTTTATTTTATGGTTCCCTAGAAAATGCTACCCCCCGCAGTCGCAGCGTTCCCCCCAATTATGACAGCGGAGAACACACGGGAGCAGTGGTAGAAAATGTCAATTTTACCGGGGTGAAAAACATGAGCGAGGAACAACGTCACTATTGTTGTCGTTGGTGTGGGGAAAAGTCCCGCGCAACCATTCCGGGGGGATGTGCTGATATTGGCAATCTTTTGGGACGATAATTAGGGTTTGCTGAATAAATCTAAAAACCTTGTTGGATAATATCTTTAGGCTTTTTTGAAATCAAAAAGTTCCGGGCCCGGGAGTGATCGGGGAGAAAATTTAGGCACTTTTTCCCTGAAAATTAGGTAATTGGCCACCTCAAAACCAGTAAAACCCCACACCCCACACCCCACACCCTGCCCCCACGAAAAAGTTTTTCAGCAAACCCTAATTAGAAGATATCCTCATCGGCAAGGGCAGTGCTATAATCAGTGGTATTCATGGCCAATAATTCCCACAAATTTATGAATCAAAAAGTCGTTATTCTTGCCACTGCTTCTGCTAGTTTATTAGCCCTATTAGTTACCACGAACTCCGTACAAGCTGCCCCAGAGTCCTTTCATCCTAGTTTCAATACCAAGAACTTAGGTGATATGATTATCGCCAAGACAACCGGGGAAGAAAATCCGATTTTACGTCATCTTAATTGTAGTTGTGCCACCTGCACCCAATCCCTTAACTCCTCACTCAATTGATAATTTTCCGCCCCAACGATCCTGGGGAATAAAAGTCCGCTCTAGATTAATTTTTGCCACGGGTTCCGTGAGGGTAAATTCTCCCGATTCGATCAGTGCTTTTAATTCTAAAGCGGCTTCCCGGGACAGGGAAATACTGGCCAAAGGAGCAACCCTAACACTTTTTCCCTCGATCATAATCCGACCGCTTTTTAGTTTAGCGTAGGTGATTAAACCAAAGGTAGGACGGACTCGCCGGGGAATGGAAAAATCCACCACTGGAGCGACAATTTCCTCATCTTTTACCGCACAATGTCGAACAATTTCCTCGCTTAAAATCGGAATCGGTACTGCTACTCCCAACATTAAAGAAGCCCCATAATTTTTGAAATAACAACCCCGTACCCAGCGAGCATTCATTTGTTTAGCATCCCCAATTAAGGCTAAGGTGGAAGCGGGACCAATAGGAGTTCGATTTTGTAGGCGTTTTTGCAGGGGAAAATGTTGGGTTCCTTCCCAGGCAATATAACCGATTCCTCCTCCCAAAAAAATGCGCGTACCGATGCCGATCGCTTCTAAATCGGGGTCATTTAACAGGGGAGAAATTGCTCCAGGGTTGGAATAAACCGCATTACCTAATCGCGGCTGTAGTGGTCCTAAATAAGTATATAAAGTCCGCTCTCCCCCATTGACTCCGACGATGAAATTCTGGTAGAGATTGCGAGGATTAAAAAGATAAAATTGATTAATAGTCTCCTTAGAAATAATCGTTTCAAAAGAAGTGCGAGGATAACAATCGGTGGTCTGGCCGACAGCGCGCAATTGAATCGATTTTCCAGCGATTAAATCCTCAATAATATGTCCGCCGCCCCTTTCGGGATTTTCTCCCTCTAAATTCTCATTTTTCGCCGCTAGATCACTAATAGCACTGGCTCCTAAGTATAAATCCACCGCCCCAAAACCAGCATAAGCAGGAATCCCATCTAACCAACATTGACGAATTTTTATCGGCGGATCCGTCTGACCTAAATTAATCATTGCCCCCGAAGATTCCATCGGTTCAAAGGTTCCCGTACAAACCACATCTACTTGGGAAAAAACCTCCTTAATTCCCATCTCGTTCACGCGGCTTTTTAATTCCTCTACTGTCCAGACTACAGCCGTTTTTTTTGCGATCTTGTCGTTGATTTCAGCGATTGTTCTCATAATAAAAATTGAACCGATGGGGGGTTAGGGAGCTTTTTGCTGTTGTCAGTAAACAGTTATCAGATTTGAGTTTTCAGTGAGTGGTAAGTAGGTAGGCTTTAAAAATTATCAGACACCCCCCTTATCAGGGGTAGGGTTGATTCATGAATCAACCCTACCTTATCAAGGGAGGCAGGGGGGATCGAACCTAAAATCCATTTTTAATTTAATTATAACCAGCTACTTATTAACCGAGCAGTATTAAATGGCGGTGACAGTGCTGTTTTTTCACTGATTACTGATTACTGATCACTGTTATAAGATGAGAAAGGGAAAATTTACGATCGAAGCTTTTCTATGACAGTTACACCCGTTCCGGCCTCCTTTAATCCTGTTTCTGGTCTAGTTAACCGTATTCTCGGCATAAAACCGCTTTTTGACATCGCTCGCTATCAGGCGCGCAATATGATGATTAAAAGAGCCGAAAAACTAGGCGTACCTTGGCGAGAAACCGTCAAACAATGGCAACAAAGGGATTGGAGTTGGGAACTGCAAGCGGTAGAAAATCCCGATCTCGTCTATCCCGAATACTACGTTTGTTCTTTCCACGCTTACGAAAAGGGCAATTTAGACTGGTTGCCAGCTTTTGAGGTAGAATCTGCCGCCTATGCTGTCCATTCTACCATCTGGCCCGGGGCGGGGATTGACGGCGATCCGCGATTGCGGCGGGAATATCACCGGATATTGAAGGAGCAAATCAAGGCAGAAATTAACGATATTGTCGATTTAGGCTGTAGTGTCGGCATGAGCAGCTTTGCGCTGCAAGATACTTATCCGCAAGCGCGGGTAACTGGGTTAGATCTCTCTCCCTACTATTTAGCCGTTGCCCAATACCAAGCTCAACAAAAACAAAAGACGATTCAATGGCAACACGCAGCCGCGGAAAAAACTCAATTACCCAGTCAGTCCTACGATCTGGTATCTTCGTTTTTAATGTTCCACGAACTACCCCAACAGGCTACTAGAGAAATTTTCGCCGAAGCGCGTCGTTTATTGCGATCGGGAGGTTATTTGACGCTGATGGATATGAATCCGCGCTCGGAAATTTATCGAAAAATGCCCCCTTATGTCCTAACCTTACTCAAGAGTACCGAACCCTATCTCGATCAATATTTTACTCTCGATATCGAACGGGCATTAGTTGAAGCGGGGTTTCAAGCACCGATCATTACCCCCACCAGTCCCCGACACCGGGCGATTGTTGCGCGGGTTTCCGAATCATAATTTTGAGGTAATCAATGAAGATAATTTTTCGTCAAAGCTGGACAAGGATATTAACTATTGTCCCTCTCTTCCTGTTAATTTTTGCCAGCAAAACCCTCGCCCATCATGCCATGGCAGGGCAAACTCCCGATAATTTTTGGAATGGATTTTTATCGGGTTTAGCTCACCCGGTTATCGGTTTAGATCATTTAGCTTTTGTGGTGGCTAGTGGTTTAATTGCTGTGGGGATGGAACAGGGTTTATTAATTCCGATCGCTTTTGCGATTGCCACTTTAATCGGCACGGGGATTCATTTACAGGGAATAAATTTACTTTTTCCTGAGGGGATTGTTGCCCTTTCTGTGGTTATTTTTGGCGTGATTTTAACCCTGAAAAAAGGGTTACAAAATCATTCTAATCTCTATACGATCGCTCTGGCAACTTTGGCAATGATCGCAGGAATTTTCCACGGTTATGCCTACGGAGAATCAATTATCGGGGCGCGAGTTGCCACTTTAGTTGCCTATTTAATCGGTTTTACCGTCATCCAATTAGCGATCGCATCTGGGGCTTTTTTCCTTGGCAGTGTCATCAAGGAAAAATTAGCCAAGCAAGCGACTCTAATTAGTAAGTTAATCGGATTGGCAATTATGGCGATCGGTACAACTTTTTTAGTGGGAATTAAGTAAATTAATCTCGGTGGGGCTAATTATTAATGGCTCTCTTGAGGTTATGAGATCGAAGAAAGGGCGTACAATATACGCCCCTACCAAACAAGTACGGGAGAGCCGCTCAATTGAAAGAGGAGTTAGGAATTGAGTTCTCGAAATAAATCTAAAAATAATCCTCATTCCTACCCCTACTATTTTTTTAGGTTTCCGAGGGGAAGTAACCAAACAGTTTTTTATAATCAGAGGCCAGATATCCTCGATGAAAAAAACCTAATTCTTCGGCAATTTCATAAGTTAATTTTGTCTGATTATTTTGGTTAAGAGATTGATGTAAAGCATTAAGACGAAGCAACTTAAAATAATTGTAAGGAGACATTTGATAGAAGTCTTTAAATATATATTGTAAGGTGCGTTGACTTACTTTTAATTCTTGACAAATCGCTGGAATAGTCAGATCAGAACGCAGATTTTTTCTCATCATTTCTTCTGCTTTTTTGAGGATAGAGGTGCGTCTGATAGCGTTTTTAGGGGTTTTAATATCTTTGGTTACTGCTAAAGTCAAAAGAAAATCTTTGACAATTTCTTCTTTTAATTTTTGCCTGACAAAATTTAATCTTAATGCTTTTCTTTGCCAAGATATTTGTTGACGATCTAAATTAAATAGCATTCGATAAAGTTGATGACAAGATTGTTGGAGATGACGAATTTTTTCCGATGGGCAAATCACAACAGAAGAAGCGGAAGAATTTAAAAACTTTTTCGCTTCTGGTAGCTCTAAATTTTGGCACAATTGTTGCAGATAATTATCATGAACGTAAAGCTGAAAACGATTGGAAAAGGGATGTTGAAAAATGGAAATTTCTGATTTAGGGGGGACAATCCCAAGATAGTTATTTTCTACTGAGTACAAATTTTGGAAGAAGACAGAATTCACCTGAATAGGAATCGCAAAAACCCACATTTTAGAATGGACTACTCCCACAACATTTATTAAACAATTACGTTGCGATAATTCTAACATCACTTCATCGATGATGATCCTTGAAAGATACCCTTCAAAATGATCACCACTGAGTTGTAAAGCATCTACGTTGACAAATTCTCGATTCTGAAAATAACGAGAAAAATTGCAAAAATATTCACTTTTAAAGGTTAATTCCTGAGAATTAATTAAAATATTGGTTTTATTGTCAAAAATAAACATTTATGTATAACTCCTGGGTTATTGAGTGAAATTAAACTTTTTTTGCCCATCAATTTAAAGACTTGCGTTTTTTGGATCGTCTTAGCATAGAGGACTGAGTAGTATAAGTTACAGCAGGGTTGATTTGTTAATTTTGTCCATCAGTGTAGTTCCGTTTAAATCTCTCACTTTTTTTCGTTATCGATTACCAAGGAGATGTGGATGGTTAAAGCATATATGCCATTTAAAGATTGCTCTAGGGTATTGGGTGCAGAAACTCCTCAATTACGTCCCCCAGCATTTTCTGATGACCCACAATATAACACATTTAGCTATACCTATTATCCGAGGGGATTGGAAATTTCCGATAGCTATATCTATTATCCAGGAGAATCAGAAATTTCCGAAGCCCTTGCTAGGGAAATCCCTACGTTCACGGTTCCCCCGACAAATTATCCAGGGGGATTGGAAATTTCCGATAGCTATATTTATTATCCAGGAGGATCAGAAATTTCCGAAGCTGTTGCCTGGGAAATCCCTACGTTCACGGTTCCCCCGACAAATTATCCAGGGGGATTGGAAATTTCCGATAGCTATATCTATTATCCAGGAGGATCAGAAATTTCCGAAGCTGTTGCCTGGGAAATCCCTCCGTTCGCCGTTCCCCCGACAAATTATCTAGGGGGATTGGAAATTTCTGATAGCTATATTTATTATCCAGGAGGATCAGAAATTTCCGAAGCTGTTGCCAAGGAAATCCCTCCGTTCGCCGTTCCCCCGACAAATTATCTAGGGGGATTGGAAATTTCCGAAGCTGTTGTTCCTAATATTAGCACTCCTCTCTATGCGATCAAAGCAACTATTGATTTCTCCAAAGCTAAAGGGGACTTACAGGCTGTTCTGATGGCGCACGACGGCTGTTTTGGTGGGCATAGTTTCCACATCTATCAGGGAAAACTATGTTATGTCTATAACTGGTTAGGGCAACAACAGAAGATCACTTGTTATCTTCCTCGTCTTAGTGGCGAGGTGAAACTCAAAGTTGAATTTGCCAAACCAAAGATAATCGCTCCTTCCGATGAAACGTTGGGTGACAGCGCAGTAGATAAGATGAAACTGTATATTAATAACATCGAACAAAATGTCGATATTATCATAACTTTCTCAAATTATACTCCTAACTTCCTAACTCAATATAAACACGAGATTCCTTAGGAGTTTCAAGGTGCGAAGCTGCGAAGAATTATCGTTACTATTACCAATGATATTAGTGCGATAAATGATGATCAATTATGATCGATTAAGCACCTAAGCAAAATTAATTACACATCTAAGCCGCCGACATCGTCTTCATCATGAATTACATTGATACTAAATCCGTTGAGTATAGGCTACTTATTAGGCACTCATGCAAGAGGAGAAAGGCAAAAATGGGAATAAATAATCAGTTTTTAATAACCGAATTTAGTCTAAATTGTCAGGAAGCTGCCAAGGCTGATTTTGGCGAACCATTGCATTAAGAATAACTAAGATTTTCCGCACACAAGCAGTAAGAGCCAGTTTTTTTTGATTTACCGCGTCCGACTAGGCGTTCGTAAAAGGCTTTAATCACCGGATTATGACGCATAGCTACTTCTCTCAATATACAAGGTTGGGTTGACGCCAGGAAACCCAAACAAGATTGACATACTCCCACCGTAAAGCTACGCTGTGACGGGGGATTCTTGACCTATCACTATCGGAAATTCCTTGTTCAACGAGACAGCTTAGATTCTCAATGTCTCCATTAAGAATCCAGAGACTGGACTCTCCCAAGGCGTTTGGGTCGGTTCCTGTTTGCCCAACAGTACCGTTGAGATGATTTCCCAAATATTTCAACCCTTTTTTAAGAATATTTATTGATGCATTATGATCCCTATCTAAGACTGTTTTACAATTGGGGCATTGATGAGTTCTAGTGCTTAATGTTTTTTGAACTCTTGTTCCACAAACTGAACAATCTTGAGTCGTGAAATGGGGAGGAACAGCAATACAAACAATCCGATAAATCTTGGCAAAATAATTCAACCATTCAGTGAATTGATACCAAGAAGCATCA